>JAGBYV010000273.1 GCA_017628595.1 Alistipes sp. | reverse complement strand
GCGTATTGTCTCCTTTATCATATGCCCCATAGGTGTCAGGGCACGTCGCAGCACGGGCTGGCTCAATCCCCACAGATAGTAGGACTGATCCTTGCGCGAATCGTCGGCTCGGGCAACATAGTAATGGTTGTTGTATTGTTCTATATTAAAGTAGTGCCCCGTGGCCACGTGCTCTATGCCACGCCGATTGGCCTGCTCGATAAGGTAGCGCCACTTGATCATAGGATTGCACATAGTGCAGGGCGCAGGCGTACGACCTGCGGCATAGCTATCGGTAAAATAATCAATGATTCTATGGCGAAATTCTGCCTGCACATCAAGCGAAGAGTGTTTTATACCAAGTTCGTCGGCATACTTTTTAGCCGAGAGCAGAAGGTCGGCATCGCCCGTGGTGTCGAGTGTGAGGCTCTCCACCTCATACTCCTTGAGCAGCAGACGTGCCGCCGTGCGGCTGTCCATGCCACCACTGAATGCCAACAATACACTCTCCTTCATACTCTTACTCCTCTGACTTTACCATGTGTGAGCGCATATAGTGCAAAACATCCTCCATGCTTTCGGCAAACTTCTCGATATCCTCCTGATATACAAACACCTTGTTGCGTTCGTTTATAGCACCCGTAGGGGTGATCTTTTTACGAAGCTCGGTAATCGATAGGAAAAGATCGTTCGAGCGAGTAGTTTTCACATCAATAAAATAGGTGCGATGACCGGCCTTCACCATTTTGGTATATACCGACTCGCCATAACCATCGCCAGCGGCGTGGTTATCAAATTCAGAAACAGGAATCATAAATTAGGTTTTTTCGGGTTAATATTTATATTGTTTCTCGTTTCGTAGTATGTCGTGGGCTGCAGCTATTGCCCTGCAAGGATTTTGGCTCCCTGCTCATCCCAGGCCCTCAAAATCTCAAGGGCTCGCTTATAGGCAGCATTCTCGCGCGGATTCATCACACGGTAGAACTCACAGGTGGAGTAGAGCCGCTGTGCAATCATTGCCTTGAGTTGCGTAAGTATCAACTCCTTTGAGTGGTTAAATTCACTCTCATTATACTCTATATTGCGCTCCGAGGCCGCCTTTGTAAGCCTTGTTAGCTGCTGCGGCGTAAGCACAAACTCTCGTTCAAACTCGGCAAACGAAGGGTACATTCGATCGAGCTGCTCGCGGTTAAGATCCATATACTCCATCAGGAAGTCATTATAGACGCCCTGCGCCACCATGCGGGCCATATAGTTGCTCACACGCGTAGTGTCACTCTTAACCCTTACATCGGGCTGAATGCCACCGCCTCCGTGCACCGTGCGACGCGAACGCAACGTGAGATACTGGGGCAGTGCGTTCTGTGTACTATCGCTCTCCTGACCATTTAGGCGCGCAATATGAGCCTTATAATATTCATCCTTATGTCCCTTCTCGTAGGGTCGCTGAATGACACGTCCCGAGGGGGTGTGGTATCGTGCCACGGTCAGACGCATAGCCGAGCCATCACCCAGTGGTATCTGACGCTGCACCAGACCCTTTCCAAAGCTGTCGTCACCCACAATGACGGCACGATCCCAGTCCTGCAACGCTCCGGCTACGATCTCCGAGCCCGAAGCCGACGCTTCGTCGATAATCACCACCACATTGCCCGAGAACTCTCCTCCAGCATTGGAGCGATAGACCTCGGGGCCTATGGTGCGCCCCTCAATGTAGGTTACAAGGGCTTGTCGTGGCAAGAAATAACCAGCCATCTCGACCGCCTGATCCAGAAGACCTCCGCCATTGCTGCTAAGATCCAGAATCAGCGACTCCACGCCCGACATTTGCGCCATAGCCTCGCGGAACTCACGCATCGTGGTGCGACCAAAACGGTTGACCTTGATGTATGCAATGCCCTCGTCGGCCATAAAGGCGGCATCGACGGTAGTGATGGGGATATTATCGCGCACCACATCGTAAGTCCTCAAGCTCGGCTCTCCACGTCGTGCAACGCCCAGTCGCACAACGCTGCCACGCAGACCGCGCAACTTTGGAGTAACATCGTCACGCGTTATGCCGACAACACTCTCTCCGTTGATTGTAACAATGCGGTCGTTTGCTCTCAGGCCTGCACGCTCCGACGGTCCTCCATCGACGGTGTTGATGACCAGGATAGAGTCCCTGTATATGTTATACTCAATGCCCACACCGCTGAACTCGCCCTCGAACGACTCGTTCTGCTCGCGCATCTCCTCCGCAGTAAGATATACCGAGTGAGGATCCAGATCAGCAAGCATACTGCGGATGCCACTCTCAACCAGTGGCGCGAGCTGCAACGAATCTACATACATTCCCTGCAGGTAGCGGTAGAAGGTGTTGAGTTTCTGCAATTGTATGACGGCTTCGTTACGTCGTTGAGCCTCCGCCCCAAGTGGGCAGAGCATAATAAGTGCCACGAATACCGACCATACAATACGCTTCATATCTCTCTCAAATTAATAAAACAAAGTCTTAAGCCAAGGCGCTCGCTACAGCCTCGAACTCCACACTCTGCTGCTCGCCCGTACGCATATTCTTCACCGTAGCACGACGCTCCGCGAGCTCATTGCTGCCGATGATAACCACATAGGGTATTGCGCGACGGTTAGCATACTCCATCTGCTTCTTCATCTTCGCAGCCTCGGGGTAGATCTCGGCAGCGATGCCTGCATCACGCAACGTGCGGATAATCTGCATCGACGCCATCTGCTCTGCCTGGCCGAGATTTACGAACAGCACCTTGGTTGTGAAGTTAACCTCCTCGGGGAAGAGATCCAGACCCACCATCACATCGTAGATGCGGTCGGCACCAAACGAGATACCCACACCCGATGTGTTGGGCAGACCGAAGATACCCGTCAGGTCGTCGTAGCGACCACCACCGCAGATCGAACCGATAGCATAATCCAGTGCCTTCACCTCGAAGATTGCTCCGGTATAGTAGTTCAAACCGCGTGCCAGAGAGAGGTCCAGTTCGATGGGAAGCTCAAGGCCGAGAGCCTCGACATATGAGAATATCTCGGTCATCTCCTCGATGCCCTTTACGCCAGCCTCCGACACACCAATCATCTCGCGCAACTGCGAGAGTTTCTCGGCGTTAGAGCCGCTGAGCTCAAGGATAGGTTGAAGCTTAGCGATAGCCTCCTGCTCAAGACCACGCTCGGCAAGTTCTGCCTTCACGTTGTCAAGACCAATCTTCTCCAGCTTGTCGATAGCAACGGTGATATCCATCATCTTGTCGGCGTGACCGATAGCCTCGGCAATACCGTACAGGATCTTGCGGTTGTTCATCTTCAGCACAACGCGAATGCCGAGCTTGCGGAATACTCGCTCGACGATCTCAATGAGCTCCACCTCATT
>JAGBYV010000272.1 GCA_017628595.1 Alistipes sp. | reverse complement strand
GCATACTGTCTCGCGCCACAAGTGATGCGACGTTACATAACAAGACAAAAAGTAGTATGCTCCAAAGTTTTCTCATAGTCGAGTGCAAAGGTAACAAAAAAAGCCGTCGGTGTAACGCCGACAGCCTTTTATTTTGCAAATTTTGTTCCGCTGTTAAAGGAAAATCAGTTGCGCCACGATGTAGATAGGCAGCAGAACGACGAGCGAGAACTTGATCATATAACCGAAGAAACTCGGCATATTAACACCTGCCTGCTCGGCTATGGCCTTGACCATAAAGTTGGGTCCGTTGCCAATATATGTCATCGCTCCGAAGAATACCGAACCCAGTGCTATGGCACGCAACAGCATTGCGTCGATGCCAGCCTCAAGCACAGCACCCGAAACGGTAGGCAGACCCTGCGCCACGGTGTGGAATGCCACGGCTGTAGGCGAGTTGTCGAGGAATGCCGAGAGGATACCCGACGCATAATAGAACTGCCACGGCTCGGTCAGTCCAAGCTCTGCAGCGTGAGCATTCAGGTAGATCAGTGCGGGTGTCATCGTCACGAAGATACCGATGAACAGATAGGCCACCTCGATGATCGGCTCCCACGAATATTTGTTGTCCTTGCGGATGCTCTTCTTTGTTGTAAGCCACGACATTGCACCGATTGCCACAAGCACGATCTCACGCAGGAAACGTACGTATATAGGCGCATGATGGTCGCCCATTTCGGGGATGTACGAGGGGTTGAGGAACGATACCGCGAGGATGATACCCACGAGGTAGATGATGTTGATCTTACCCTTAACGGTGATGGGTCGCTTCTCGTGTACATCGGCCATAATATCTACCATCTGCTCCTTGCGATAGTAGAACGAGTAGTCGATTACCAGGTACAATACCAGCAGAATAGCGCCTACAAAAGCCCACTCGAGCAGCAGGTTCATAAACCATCCAAACTCAGCACCACGCAGGTACAAAAGGAAGAGTGGGGGATCGCCCAGCGGAGTGAGCACGCCGCCACAGTTGGCCACCAAAGCGATGAAGAAGAGTATGGTATGCACCTTGTATTTGCGTTGTTGGTTCACCTCCAGCAGCAGACGAATCGTAAGCATGGCGGCACCCGTTGTGCCGATGAACGAAGCCAGCAGGAAGCCCACGAACATGATGAGTGTGTTGTTGATGGGGCGTGCCTGAATATCGCCTCTGATGTGTATTCCGCCCGTTACAACGAAGAGCGCACCGAGCAGCACGATGAAGGGGATGTAATCGAACAGAATCTGGTGTTCGAGGTTGGCTCCCATGTCGTTTGCCAACAGGTAGATAGCAGCGGGCAGAGCCAGCAGCAGAGAGACGTAGAGTTTGTGGGTATTATTCTCCCACCAATGCTCCTTGACGATTGGCAGAATGGCTATGCTCAAAAGCATTAGCACAAAGGGAATAAGTGCCCATAATTCAACTTGTTGCATAATTCTTTCTGTTTTTTATTTCCGCCGCGAAAATACAAAAAAAATGTTGAATAAAAGATACTACACGATAAGAAATAACGTTTTTTTAATGCTCTGTTCTTCGTGCGTGCGCCTACGCTCGGGCGAACTAATTATTAACAATCTATCGTAAAACGATAAGTGGATGAAAAATTTTTATTATTTTTGCATTTGTGAAAATGTGTAAATACGCGAAAAGAAAAATATGAGTAAGAAGAAAAATATTGAGTTGACAGATCTTGAGGCCTTACCTGAGTTGCTCGATGGCAGACATCAGGTGGTCCCCATCATCACAAGTGGCGACGATGTAGTGGAGGATGTTGCAATCCCCGAGTCGCTGCCTATCCTTTCGTTGCGTAGTTCGGTGCTCTTCCCCGGTGCCATCACACCCATCACCGTTGGACGTGAGAAGAGTATCAAGCTGGTGCGCGACGTGAATGCCGTACATGGTTTGCTGGGTGCTGTGCTTCAGCGCGAGACTGAGGTCGAGGTTCCCCAGCCCGATGATATGTATAAAGTTGGAACTGCAGCCCGCATCATCAAGATTCTGGAGATGCCCAATGGCAACCTGACCGTCATCCTGAGTGGATTGGAGAAGATCGAGGTGGGCGAGTATCTGCAGTCGGAGCCCTACCTGAAGGCTACCGTACGCACCATTCGCGACTCGCAGCCCGACGAGGGCAATATCGAGTTCCAGGCATTGGTGGATTCGGTGCGAGAGGTTGCGCTCAACATCATCAACATCTCTCCCTCAATCCCCAAGGAGGCAGTCTTTGCTCTGAAGAATATCGACTCGCCCCGTGGCCTGATCAACTTCGTATGTTCGAATATGGACTTTACGGATGAGGATCGTCAGGCTCTGCTGGAGGCTCCCGGCCTTTTGGCCCGTGCCCGCAAGTTGCTGGAGATTCTGGTGCGTGAGCAGCAGATGGCCGAGCTCAAGAACGAGATTCAGGAGAAGGTAAAGCGCGAGATCGACAAGCAGCAGCGCGACTACTACCTGCAGCAGCAGATGCGTACCATCCAGGATGAACTGGGCGATACGGCCGATGCCGAGATTGACAAGATGCGTGAGGCTGCACAGAAGAAGAACTGGTCGAAGGAGGTGGGCGAACTCTTTGAGAAGGAGCTCTCGAAGGTGGAGCGTCTGAATCCCGCCGTTGCGGAGTACTCGGTGCAGATGACCTACCTGCAGCTTATGCTGGAGCTTCCGTGGAACGATGTAACCAATGATAACCTCGATCTGGAGTGTGCCCGCAAGCAATTGGACGACGACCACTTCGGATTGGAGGAGGTTAAGGATCGTATTCTGGAGCATCTGGCCGTCATCAAGCTCAAGGGCGATTTGAAGTCACCCATCCTCTGCCTGTATGGCCCTCCGGGAGTAGGTAAGACCTCATTGGGTCGCTCGGTGGCTACGGCTCTGGGACGTAAGTTCGGACGTATATCGCTGGGCGGTCTGCACGATGAGAGTGAGATCCGCGGTCACCGCCGCACATACATAGGCGCTATGCCGGGTCGAATCATTCAGACCATCAAGCGTTGTGGCTCATCAAACCCCGTCATCATCCTCGATGAGGTGGATAAGATAACCGTTAGCAACCACGGCGATCCCTCGTCGGCTCTGCTGGAGGTGCTCGATCCCGAGCAGAACACCACATTCCACGATAACTACCTTGACACGGAGTACGACCTCTCGAAGGTGTTGTTCATCGCTACGGCTAACGACATCAGTGCCATCAACCCTGCACTGCGCGACCGTATGGAGATGATCAATATCCCCGGCTACATCCTCGAGGATAAGGTTCAGATTGCCGAGCGTCACCTTGTGCCCAAGCAGTGCGAGGCGCACGGCGTGAAGGAGGAGGAGATGGTGTTGCCTACGTCGATCGTGGAGAAGATTATTGCCGACTATACCCGTGAGTCGGGTGTACGTTCGCTGGATAAGAATATAGCCAAGATAGCACGTGCACGTGCCAAGCAGATTGCCTTCGAGGAGGCCTTTGCCGCCGAGCTCTCGGCTCAGGATGTGGAGAAGATTCTGGGCAAACCCAAGTTCCGCAACGATGAGTATGAGATTGCCGGTATGCTGGGCGTTGTGACAGGTTTGGCGTGGACAGCCGTAGGTGGCGATATTCTCTACATTGAGTCGGTTCTCACACCGGGTAAGGGTGCTCTGAACCTGACGGGTAATCTGGGCGACGTGATGAAGGAGTCGGCTACCATCGGTTATGAGTGGGTGCAGGCTCACTGCGATGAGCTGGGCATCTCGGCCGAGGTGTTTGAGAAGAAGAACCTCAATATCCACGTTCCCGAGGGTGCTATTCCGAAGGATGGCCCGTCGGCAGGTATCACGATGGTGACCTCGATGGTCTCTACCTTTACGGGTCGCCAGGTCAAGGAG
>JAGBYV010000271.1 GCA_017628595.1 Alistipes sp. | reverse complement strand
TCTTCGCACCGTAGAAGAAGGAGAGATAGATGTTGTTCAATACCTTCTTTTGGTTGGTGAAGGTCTTCGAGACACCCACCATCGAAAAGATAATTTTTTCGTCTGCCATATCTATTATGTTTTTATTATATTCGCGTATATATTTTGCAAATATACAAAACTATCGCATCAAAACCAACTTTTACCTCATTTTACCTTGATTATATATAGCGGCCATCGCGCTATAAGCCGCAATGATAGCGAGATAAATTTTTATAATAGAAAATATCTTGACAAGCTCATGTTTTCAACTATCTTTGCAATAGGAAAACAAAACAATATTTACTTACACATAAAACAGACAAAACTATGAAAAGCATTAAAGGAACTTTAACTGAGAAGAATCTTTTGAAATCATTTGCAGGCGAGAGCCAGGCACGTAACCGCTATACTTTCTTCGCAAGTGTAGCAAAGAAGGAGGGCTTCGAGCAGATCTCTGGCGTATTCATGGAAACTGCCGAGCAGGAGAAGGAGCATGCCAAGCGTTTCTTCAAATACTTGGAGGGTGGCGACGTGGAGATTACCGCTACATACCCAGCCGGCAAGATCGGCACCACAGCCGAGAATCTTGTGGCAGCAGCCGCAGGAGAGCACGAGGAGTGGGATGTTCTCTACGCTGAATTCGCCCGCGTAGCTGACGAGGAGGGCTTTGCTGATATCGCTGAGACTTTCCGTCAGATCGCAAAGGTTGAGGCCGAGCACGAGCGACGCTACTTGACATTGCTTGAACGCGTTAGCAATGGTACAGTATTCGTACGCGACAACGAGATCTGGTGGCAGTGCCGCAATTGTGGTTACACAATGCTCGCGAAGGAGGCTCCCATCAAGTGCCCCGCTTGCGCCCACCCGCAGTCATTCTTCGAGCCGAAGAAGGAGAATTACTAAATCTTGCGTCCGAACGACGACTCTCCTGACGTAGGAAATCATAACAACCTAACCACTGACGAGGCATAAGTCGGAAGGGTAGGAGTTTGAACGGTGAGATCGGTGCTATACCTTTTCTCCACTGACTCAGGATAGCGCCAAAAATAAAATTAGTAGTGATTTGTTATTAGATGGTGAGGTTGTCCCTCGGGGGCAACCTCCTTCTATATACCGATGTGATCCTCCACATCCTGCATAAACCGGTCGTAACGACGCCTCGAATCCTCACTCATCTTAATCGTATCGCCCACCTCGCGCGGTAGCACAACATAGTCGGGCAGATGAACCCATACGGGATCAAGAGTTACGTTCAGACTCCTGCGCTGGCTGAAGCTTTCATTTAACCGAACGCTGTCAACTATCTCAACATCAATGGTTGCTATCAGTCCGCCATCGCGATAGCGAGTGCGCTGATTCGACACGAAATTACCCAGCGAAAATATCGTTACACGCCCCAGAGAATCCATCTCCATCGGCTGCACAACATGAGGATGCGAGCCGATGATAATCTCTACGCCGTGACGCTTGAGGAACTCCGCCATGGCACGTTGCTCACGGTTTGGCGTGCGCTCATATTCATTACCCCAATGCACAAATGCCATAATAAAATCTACCTCCTCCCGCGAGATGGAGGCTATGTCGCGAGCCATTACGACCGTATCCAGCCGATTGACTATGTGCCCCTTGGGCGTAGGGATTCCATTGGTGCCGTAGGTGTAATTAAGCAGCGCAAAGCGTATGCCGCAACGCTCGAAGTAAAGAATGTTATTGGCTAGATAATCAACACTATCCTTGAACGCTCCCGTGTGCAAGATTTTTACTTCGTCAAGAATCTCCACGGTCGAAGCAATGCCTCGTCCTCCCGCATCACAGCAGTGATTGTTGGCCAGTGCAGCCACATCCACACCCGCATCCTTTAGCGCATAAGCCAGCGCCGCCGGCGAGCGAAAAGCAGGGTAGCCCGAATATGGCCCTTTGGCCGACAGGGTAGTCTCAAGATTTACCATAGCCAGATCGGCCGAGCGAAACCTCTCGCCCACATAACGAAACATAGGCTCGTAGTCGTACGTTATGCTGTCAGCCTTAAGCGCCGAGCGCAGCTGCTCATCGTGCTGCATCAGATCTCCCGCCACAACGATTCGCGCACGACGCACCTCGGCTCGTGCCTGAGGCTCATCTTCCACCTCAGCACGGGGAGCAAAGAGTAGCGGCAGGAGTGCCGCCGCAAACATCAGCATTATGGCAACGGAATTCTTCATGGCATAAAATTAATAAAAATATCGCAACTAAAAAAAGCGGGCAACCCTTAGGTTGTCCGCTCACCAATTCGACAATAAAATAAGTTGATTCTATGCCCGAAGGCATTATTTCGTTAGAAATAGTACTGTACCATCATACTCAGGCGGTTAGCCTCACCCATCTGGCCATTCATATTCTTGCGCGAGCCATGCAGATACTCCAGCGCTAAGCGACAGTTATCGGTAAGCTGCAGGAATACATTTCCGAAGATGTAGCTGCCTCGTTTATACTGGTTATCGGCATAGTAGCCATTGTGTCGCTCCACACGAACCGTCGAGTAGCCACCCGACACCCACAGGTACGAGGGGATGATATTGACCTGACCCGCAGCCTGCCAAGCCCACATAGGCATGGTTTGTATGCTCTCTGCATTGGCCGGATTGGGTGTAAAGTCAAGACCGCTGCCTGTCAAATCCTGGATATATGGGGTTATGCCCTGACCATAGATTGCATTACCGTAGAGCGTAAACCAGCGACCAAACTCCACGTGGGTGCTGGCCTGCACACCCCAGCCAAAGAGGCTTGTATTCTCATTTGTTGCCTTATTGTGCAGATACATATTGCGGAATACGGCTGAAGCACGGAAGTGACTCTGGCGATTCTCGCCCCAGGCATACTGCAGATATACGGGGAAGTCGGGCACACGCTGCGCCAGCGACTGAAAGTGGTCGCCATATGTTCCACTCACCTTAGGCATCTCGGCTGCTACGCCGGCACGCATATGATCGTCGAGGAAGTCTATCTCATAGCGCAACAATGTGGCAAAGTTGAAGTTGTAGGCATTGGGGCCCTGGTGATCAATAGTCTCGGGCATAGCCAACAGGTCGCAAAAAGTCGTGACATCGCGACCAGCCGTGAAGCCCAGCATCGAGATGTAGGCCGAGCGCAGGTGAGGCACATACGAGAACTCCTCGCCACCGCGAAAATCCATATCAACATATGCCACCACACGTCCCAGCACATCGGAGTTTATTACCGCCTTGGTGTACAGACGCGACGCCGTAGCATCCATCATCACTCGCTGGCGGTTGGCAAAGCTCGCCGCGATGGGAATGTCGTAAGGGACGAAATCGATATTATCGACAGCACCCTTAAAGTCGTAACTGGTGCGGAAGTTTATCTCGCCACCAATACCGAGCATGAAGCGTCGGTTCTTGGTCGAAAAGATAAACTGCGGATTGTGCATCTGCTGGAATCCCTTGCGGCGCGTAGCCTCAAACTCCTCGATTACCCAGTCCGTCTGCTCCCCATCATTGCTGCTCTGCTCGGCTGCAACAATGTAAACATTTGGCTTACTGCGTGAGTATCGGTTGCCGTAGTGTTGTGCCGAGGCACTACCGACCATAAGCGTAGCCAACAAAAGTGTTGAAAAAAGTCTAATTGTTTTCATAAGCGGACAGTTTTAGTCTATTCTAAATTTTGTTTGTATCTTTGCTCAATCTGCGATGTGCCCTGCACCCTCGAAGAATGGCTCGCAGATGATTTTTTACAACTTATATGCCAAATAGCATTGTGCTTATTGGGGCAAAACGATCAGTACGGCATGATCTGGATTATATTACTCTGTTCGCTCATAATGATGTGGCTCGACTACCGTGCCACCCAACGCATAGTGCCCGTCCAAAGAGTTACACTCCGACGTCGCCTGCTTACGGCATTGTGGCTGCTTGACCTGTTGCCTCAGATCTATTGGCTGCTTACGAATGAGCTACTTTGGCGTGATAATCCCACCTGGATGGTCGTGGGATCAATGTGGGTTCACTTTACCTATATGATTACTGTCATTGCCCGAGGCCCCCTGATGCTTGCATTGGCCTATACACGAAGCATCTGGTGGCAAGGCATAGCTGCGATCTTGGGCATTTTTGCTATTTGCCAATTTGTCTATGGTATGGCTGTAACGCGCACCGACTATGCTGTGCGTCACGTCATTCTTCGCAGTGAGCGACTACCCGCCTCATTTGATGGCTACCGCATTCTGCACTTTTCCGATCTGCACGTAGCATCACTGGTAAGACCTAAGCGCGAAGTGGCCGATATTGTCAATATCTGCAATGCTCAGCAGGCGGATAT
>JAGBYV010000270.1 GCA_017628595.1 Alistipes sp. | reverse complement strand
ATTCTGGTCAACAACGCCGGCACAGGTGCTGTAGCCAATGCTGAGGATATTACCGACGAACAGTTCAAGCACGAGATGCAGATCGACATGTTCGGCACATTCGTATGCGCGCGCGAGTTTGGTAAGGAGATGATCAAGGCGAAGTATGGCCGCATCATCAACATCGCTTCGATGTATGGTCTGGTGGGTAACATGATCGTGGGTAGCGCACCCTACCATGCAGCCAAGGGTGGCGTGGTGAACCTCACACGTGCGCTGGCAGCCGAGTGGGGCAAGCACGGTATCACCGTAAACTCAATCTGCCCGGGTTACTTCTACACCGACCTTACAACTGCTACTCTGGACAGCGACTACTTCCAGGCTATAGCCAAGAGCAACATTCCGTTGCAGCGCTACGGCAAGGCTGGCGAGCTGGACTCTTGCGCTATCTTCCTCGCCGCACCCACAAGCACCTATGTCAATGGTCAGAACATTGCCGTTGATGGTGGCTACACCTGCGTATAAAGCAGCATGCACATATATATAATAAAAATAGGTTGCCCTGCGGGACAACCTATTTTTTAGTAAATGTATTCATCGTCATGTCGGGCCCGACGCAGGCAAACGAGAGAATGGCATCGCAAAAGATCTTCAGCCTCTCAGGCATCGCCTTTCGCTCCTCGTCGGTCCACTCGCCCAGCACATAGTCGACCTGATGGCCACGGGCGAAGTCGCCACCCACGCCAAAGCGCATGCGGGCATAATCCTCGCGACCGAGCAGCTCGGAGATGTTCTTCAGGCCATTGTGACCACCCGCGCTACCCTTCTTGCGCATACGCAGCTGACCAAAGGGCAAGGCAATATCATCAGAGATGATAAGAACCTTCTCGATGGGTATCTTCTCCTGCTCCATCCAGTAACGTACGGCCTTACCCGAGAGATTCATATAGGTAGAGGGCTTGAGCAGCAGAATCTGACGACCCTTGTGGCGAACGGTAGCCGTGGAGCCGTAGCGGCCCGCCATAAAAGAGACGTTGGATGCCTCAGCCAAGGCATCCAACACTCTGAATCCTATGTTGTGACGGGTGTCGGCGTACTCGGCACCGATGTTACCCAATCCTACAACAAGATATTTCATCTTCGCGGCTTATTACTGCTGCTGTGCGGCACGAGTTGCACGAGTTACGCGAACGGCGCAAACGGCAGTCGTAGCGGGAGTAACAAACTGAAGGTTCTCGAACTGAAGATCGCCTACGAAGATAGTCTGACCTACGTTCAAAGGAGTAACGTCTACTACGATCTCATCGGGCAAGTTCTCCTCCAAAGCCTTAACTGTAAGCTTACGAGCTGACTGAGCCAACTTACCACCGATCTTAACACCGGCAGCGTTACCAGTCAAACGTACGGGGATAGCGATTGCTACGGGCTTACCCTCCTGAACACGGTAGAAGTCGATGTGGAGAATCTGCTCGCGTACGGGGTGGAACTGTACCTCACGCATTACGGCCTTCTCTACCTTACCGTCGATCTCGAGCTCAACGATGTAAGAGTTGGGAGTGTAAATCAAGGGCTTTACAGCCTTTGTGTCAACGGTGAAAGCAACCTCCTCACCACCACCATACAAAATGCAAGGGATCAAACCCTCACGACGACAAGCCTTAGCAGCCTTCTTACCGAAGTCAGCACGTGCAGAAGCCTGAATCTGAAGTGTTTTCATGTTTTTTATAAAATTTAGTTGTTATTACCTACGGCATTACTCAACCCCTGGTATCAGGTGCGCCCAGCCCCTGAAAAAACGCCGGACAACCCTCCATTGGGCCCCATTATGCCTGAAATCGGGTGCAAAGATAGTATTTCGGGTGAAAAAATCAAAATTTTTCTGCTCTTTATCAGCACAATACGATAAAAAAAGGTTGCCAGACATATTTGCCGGCAACCATATATAATCACGCAGAAAAATTTCTGATTAGAACAGCGTGAGGTTGAAACCTACGACGATGCTATGCATGAACTGATGGTAGTTCACTCTGTTGTCGGGCAGGTAGTAACTACCCATGTGGTCGATTGTAGGACGCAGCAGCGTCAGGCGATAACCAGCCTGGAAATCCATACGCATAGACTTGAGCGCCAAGACACGAATACCGCCACCCACGATACCCGAAGCTCCGATGGTCTTATAATCGCCATTCAAAGCGAACTGCGGACCCAGCTCCATATAGTTGAACCAGCGATGACGACGCGCCGCAACGGCTTTGCCGTAGTAGTAGCGGAAAGTACCACGCACGGGTATAGATTTCAGAGAGTTGGAGTAGTTGAAGCCAGCCGACAGACCCATGATGACATGGCTGCCGAACTTGCGACCCATACCCAGGTCTACTGTCACACCGTGCAGATCGGTCTCCTGGTCATATTTTACCAGGTCGTCACGATCCTTATAGTAGATACGGTTCTGCATACCCAGACTCAGGTCATATGATGAACTCAAAGTGATAGTCCACTTGCGGTCCTGCTTATGCATGTCGGCCTCGCTGACAACACGCTCCTTCTTATATTTTGGGATGTAATAACGCTGCGCCTGCACCGTAGAGCAACACAGGGTCACCAGCACCAAAAATATCAAAAACTTCTTCATCTGCTTTCTATAATTATGTCCCTCTTCTAACGTTATATCAGAAGGTTTTATTTTATGCCTCGCACATTTTTCTCCCACTCCCAGGCCGACTTAAGAGTCTCGTCGAGCGTACGCTCGGCACGCCAGCCCAGCTCCTCGTTAGCCAATGTGGTATCGGCCCATATAGCCACCACATCACCCGGACGACGGGGTGCAATCTTATGATTTACCTTCACACCATTCACACGCTCAAAACTTGAGAGCAACTCCTTAACCGACACGCCATTGCCTGTGCCGACATTGAACACCTCGTAGGGCTGCTTGTTCTTGCCCTCAACCATACGCGTGATAGCTACAACGTGAGCCTTGGCCAGATCCACTACGTCGATATAGTCGCGCAGGCACGAACCGTCGGGTGTGGGATAATCATCGCCAAAGACACTCAGGCACTCGCGTATGCCAGCTGCGGTCTGCGTAACGAAGGGAACAAGGTTCTGGGGCACGCCACGGGGCAACTCGCCAATAAGAGCCGACGGATGGGCTCCGATGGGGTTGAAGTAGCGCAGCGAGATACCTTTTAGATCGCCATAGGCAGTAGCCACATCGCGCAGGATATCCTCGCAAATCTGCTTGGTGTTACCATATGATGAGGTGGCAGGCTTGCGGGGCGTAAGCTCCGTAACGGGCAACTCGTCGGCCTCGCCATATACGGTAGCCGAAGATGAGAATACCACATTCTCTCTACCCTCCTCACGCATTAGCTCCAGCACGTTGAGGAACGAGGTGAGGTTGTTGCGATAATATTTCATGGGATCGGAAACCGACTCACCCACAGCCTTGTAGGCTGCAAAGTGGATTACCGAATTAAAGTTATACTGCTTGAATACCTTGCGGAAAGCCTCCTTGTCGCAGCAATCGACCTCAACAAAGGGTACATCAACACCCGTAATCTTACGCACACCCTCCACGCCGCTCATATCGGCATTCGACAGGTTGTCGGCCACCACCACGTCGTAGCCGGCATTGATCAACTCAACGGCCGTATGCGAACCGATATAGCCAGCACCGCCCGATACAAGTACCATCTCTTTCATATATAGATTGTTTTTATCGTGCAAATATACATATAAAAACCGAAACAACACCCTCTTGGCTGCAAAAAGAAGAGGTTGCCGACTCTTCTTTTGTCAGCAACCTCCTCTGTATTTCCCAAAAATTATATAACAGGTGGGATTTTCTACTCTTAGAAAGCCAACTCTACCTCGGGATGCGAATCCTTACCCGACCACATATTCTCAACCTTAACTACGAGCTTGGCATCCTTCGCTACGGTTGTTCTTACCGAACAGAAGGGGTTGAGCGTTGTGATGTTACCACCGCCGATACGGATGGTGTAGGGGATTGAGGTGGTATTCGTAAGGCTCACCGTGCGGCTACCATTCGAGGGGTTGGTATATACGACCGATGTGGCGATAGAGGCCTTGAAGAAATCCTTCAACAGCGACGCCTCGCCAGCGATTGTACCGAACGAGTAGGCCAGCGTACGACGTGCCTTGAGAGCCTCCTTGAGCGATGGCAGCGACTTATCCTTGGCAAAGATGAAGGTCATATTGCGCATCACCGCGCCCTCGGTTGTAACGAAATACTCCTCAGCCGAAGAGCCGTGGATGTCGGTATTCGAAGCGATGAATACACCCTGCTCGATAGCGTAGTCGATAACTCGGGGATAGAACTCACCGCCATTCATAACCTCCACGCCGTCGATAAGTTTCTCGGCGTATGCCTTTCTCTCGGGCTCCGACATATCGAGATTCTGACGACGCCAGCCGGGGTGGTTGTTCATCACCAATGCACCCTGCGCGTGAGCATTGCGGAATGCCTGCATGGGATCCTCATCGTGGATGGTATTGTTGTCGGTGGTAAAGAGCGCGTTGAAGTGACCGATGGTCTCGGGCGTGCTGGTAATCTCAATACCGGGGATGATGGTAATACCATAGCCATT
>JAGBYV010000269.1 GCA_017628595.1 Alistipes sp. | reverse complement strand
TGGCCCCATACTCGGAATGTTTGTCTTTGGCATGATCTCTCGCCGAAACATTCGCGAGAAGTCTGTTCCTGCCATTGCTCTGCTGTCACCCATAATGAGTTACATCCTGCAGTGGGTTGCCGCTGAAAAATTCGGATACCATATAGGATTCGAGCTCTTGGGATATAACGCTTTATTTACTATCTTTGGACTATATTTAGCTTCGTCAAAAAACAACCTCAAGAATGAATAAACTTTACCGCAACATACTTCTACTTGCAACCATTCTGTTCTCGGGCCTGGCTCAAGCGCAAACGCTGCCCACCGATTCCCGTCTCGACATAGCCGATATGCTTACACGCATCGTCAGCCGCGAAGTGCTGGGCGGTTCGGTCAAGGTTGATCGCACGCGCGCTGCCGGCGACAAGGTCGAGATCTACGCCTCTATTGGCTTGTCGTACTATCCTTTTCGCGAGGATAACGTGCAGGCTATCTACGATTCGGTACGCATGCTGCTGCCCGACAAATACTCCAATTACAACATCTCGATCATAACCGACAACCACCGCATCGAGGAGCTGATCCCCACATATTACCGCTCGAAAAACCGCAATGCTGTACGCTTCACCAACCGCTCATCGCAACCACTTGTGCGTCCGCTATCAACAGTCAGCCACCCCGAGGAGGGACTGTCGGGACGACACATAGCCATGTGGCAGAGCCATGGCCGTTACTTCGAGCAGGATGAGAACCTGTGGCGCTGGCAACGTTCACGCCTCTGGGAGACTGTCGAGGATCTCTTTACGCAGAGCTTCGTATTGCCCTACCTGGTACCGATGCTCGAGAATGCGGGAGCCAACGTACTGCTTCCCCGCGAGCGAGACACCCAAACCAATGAGATCATCATCGACAACGACGAGGGCATAGACCCTACGCGCACCGTCGAGCATAATGGCGACAAATCGTGGAAGGATGCCGGCACAGGATTTGCACACAAGCGAGAGAGATACCTCACCGGACAAAACCCTTTCCGTGAGGGTAGTGCACGCTCTACCGAAACCATCACTTCAGGTGATGAGAGCCGCTTCGAGTGGCACGCATCCATCCCCGAGGATGGCCAGTACGCCGTATATGTATCATATAAAAGCAGTGGCGAGAAGAGCGCCGAAGATGCCACCTACACCATCCACCATGCCGGCGGTGAGAGTCGCTTTGCCGTTAATCAGCAGATGGGTGGCGGCATGTGGATATATCTGGGTCACTTCACCTTCCGTAAGGGCGATAGCGAGTGTCTGGTATCACTCACAAACAAGAGCGACGATGAGGGACGAATCATCTCGGCCGATGCCGTAAAGATCGGTGGAGGATACGGCAACATTGCCCGCATACCCAGCGCCCGATTCCAGCAGGACGACGTACATTACGAGGCCACCACGAGCGAGTATCCCCGCTTCTGCGAAGGTTCACGTTACTGGCTGCAATGGTCTGGCTTCGAAGAAGATGTGTACACTCCAAAAGAGAATATGGACGACTACAAGGATGACTACATGTCGCGTGCTCACTGGGTCAATTCGCTGATGGGTGGCTCGGAGCGCCTGCCTAAGGAGGATGGCAAATCTATTCCCATCGACATGGTGCTGGCATTCCACTCCGACGCTGGTGTTCGTTTGAATGACGATATCATCGGCACGCTGGGAATCTACTACACAAAGGATAATAAGGGTCGTTTTGAGGGCGGTGCCGACCGTTACCTGTCGCGCGATCTGACCGATATTGTAATGACTCAACTCGTCAGCGACATTCGTGCCAAGGCCGAGCCCAACTGGAGCCGTCGTGGCATGTGGAACAGATCATACTACGAGGCTCGCGTGCCGAGTGCACCGACGATGCTGCTGGAGTCGATGTCGCACCAGAATTTTGCAGATATGCGCTATGGTAATGATCCCCGCTTTAAGTTCATTGCAAGCCGCGCCATATATAAAGGCATACTACGTTACTTATCAAGCCAATACAACGTGCCTTACACCATACAGCCACTACCCGTTGAGCAGTTCAGCGTAACCTTTGCCGACGACTCATCGGCCGACGTAGTGCTTCGCTGGAAGGGCGTAGAGGATGATCTTGAGGTAACGGCATCGCCCGAATATTACATCGTATATACACGCCTCGATGACGGCGCCTTCGACTCGGGTCGCCGCGTAGATGGCGAGCAGATTACCCTCAAGCAGGAGTCTGGTCACACATACTCTTATCGCGTAACAGCCGTAAACAAGGGCGGCGAGAGCTTCCCCAGCGAAACACTCTCGGCTCACCGCACCGCAAATGAGCGTGGCCGCATATTGGTTGTCAACGGCTTCGATCGCATCAGCGCTCCGCTCCACATTCAGGGCGACTCGCTGGCTGGTTTCTACAACTCATACGACTCTGGCGTAGCCTACATCCAGGACATCTCATTTACGGGCGAGCAGCGCAACTTCGACCGCAGCATGTCACGCTCGGAGAATGACAATATAGCCCTCGGCTCGTCATATAGCGACTACGAGACCGAGGTAATAGCGGGTAATACCTTCGACTACACGACAATACACGGCTCAGCCATCACCGCCGCCGGCTTCTCCTACTGCTCGGCAAGTGTCCGTGCCGTTGAGCGTGGTCAGATCGACCTCGAGGCCTACCCAATAGTCGACCTTATCTTAGGCAAGCAGCGCACCTCTCCGCTTGGCCGTGGCACGTCGGGCGTAGAGTTTGAGGCATTCCCCGACACACTGCAGGATAAGTTACGTGCCTACACATCACATGGCGGAGCCCTCATGGCCTCGGGGTGTTACGTAGCGAGCGATTTGTGGAATGGCGAGGCATCCGACGGCGACGACCGCGAATTTGCACGCCGCGTACTGCACATATCCTTCAATGGTGATATGGCCACACGTCGTGGCACTGCACGCATCGTAGCATCGCCCATGCAGATGTCACGTCTGGATATAACATTTAACCGCGATTATTCGCGCCACATCTATGCCGTTGAATCGCCCGGCTGCATCGCCCCATTTGGACGCGACGCCTTTATAGCCATGCGTTACCCGACAAACAATCAGGTGGCGGCGGTAGGGTATAAAGGCTCGGATTATCGCACTTTTATCATGGCATTCCCCTTTGAGACAATTACCGACGCGACACAGCGCCAAAGCCTCATGCGCGGCATACTTAATTTCTTAAGCGAGAAAACGACAAAGTAATATGGCATCCTCTACCTTCCGCACCATATCCATGCCGTTGGGCATGGTCGTAGGAGCTCTCTTCTGCCGACAGATTGCGTGGCTGGATGCTGCGGCGCAGGGTATGCTCACGCCCGTATTCATCTTCACGATGCTCTTCATCACGTTTTGTCGTGTGGATGCCAGACGCATACGCTTTTCGTGGATGCATCTGTGGCTGTTGCTCTTTCAGGTAGTAGCCTCCGTAGGAGTTTATTACTCGCTGGCGCACTTCGATATAGTTGTAGCACAAGGAGCCATGATATGCATCCTTGCCCCCGTAGCTATGGCAGCCGTAGTAATCGGAGGTATGCTGGGAGCCAATCTTGAGACTATGGCTGCTTATAGTCTTCTTTGCAACATAGCCATCGCGCTTTATGCCCCCTTGCTTTTACACGCCTTTGGCAATGGCGAATGCACCATGGCACAGATACTGCAGAAGGTATCGCCACTGCTCATCGCGCCATTTGTAGCGGGTCAATTCTGCCGATTCTGCCTGCGCCGAGTAAGCGACTGGGTATCAGCCCACGGCTACCTTTCGTTCTACATATGGTTGCTTTCGCTCATCGTAATCATCGGACGCACAACATGCTTCCTGCTCGATCAAACGCAGGCCAGCCTCACGACCGAGATAATCCTCGCTCTTGTGGCTCTGATCATATGTCTTGTGCAGTTTGTTTTGGGACGTTACATCGGTCGCCACTATGGCGACACGGTAGCGGGAGGGCAGTCGCTCGGACAGAAGAATACGGTGCTTGCGGTGTGGCTATCGCAGGCCTTTCTGGACCCCATCTCTTCGGTAGCACCAACGGCGTATATTGTCTGGCAGAATATTGTCAACAGTTATCAGTTGTGGCGTGCAGGTCGCAAATCGTAACTCCACACCTCCTCAAGAGCACCATCTCGCATAATGGAGGAGGGTAGCAGCACATCCTCCTGCGCCAGAGGGACTTTGTAACGTTGCTGAGTAAGGGAGATATCTACTTTTCGGTAAAGAAAATCAACCAGTTCAGTGCAGTACATGGCCGTCGTATCGCTCAGTCTGTAGTCGTGATCAAACTCCACACCACGTCGCACTATGGTCATTGCCTCTCTCTCAATTATGTGGCGTTGCTGCTCACTCAGCACCACGCATCTTGTCACGCAGCCCTTCACGGCATTCGCGGGATGAAAAAACTCCTGAAGGCTCACCATCTTCACACGCTCATCGCCCTCACGCATAGGCTCAACGTGCACAACGCACAGACTATCACCCTGGGACACAATAACGCCAACGTGCGAATAGTCGTATCGGCTACCGCCAACACCCGCTATGGCATCACTATCAATCGTGCGACCACGCCGAAAAACCAGATCACCCGAGAGAAACTCTCCTGTCGGGATCTCGGGCATTGCGACCTCTTGCCTGCCACAGTGCACAAGGCTCAAAGCCAAAAGTATGATTAACAGATTATTTCGCGTCCAGACTAACATCTACCCGCCAACTTTCATCCACTTTCACTACGTCGCACAGCTCCTCCTGCTGCTCAGCATTGGCATAGGTTATCAGCGTACGAACCACAGCCGACTGCTCATCCTCGGCCATGCGCTCCTCTACGATCTCAATGCTTTCTACGCCGCCCTTCTGTGCAATCGAGCGGCTTACCTTCTCCATTATGGCGTAGTATATTTCGGGATCGGCATCCTCGGCAAGGGTTGTCATCGTGAGAGCCTCACTGTATTCTCCTGCGGCTATGGATTGATAGAAATACTTTGCTGCCGAGCGTGGCGTACGCCCAGCGCTGCAACCCGCAAGTGTGATGGCCACAACGACCAATATATGGTAAAAAACTCTTTTCATATTGACAAATATAGCTAATTGACACTAAAGGAGCAAGGAAAATCTTGTTTCGCGGACGATCTTTGGCGGCTTTTGCCTATTTTTGTGAAGTAAACATTCATTTATGGCAAAACAGAAGATTGAAAAGACCAACGCTGCACGCCTGCTCGACCGTGCCAAAATCAAATACGAACTTATCCCATACATCGTCGATGAGCAGAACCTCGCCGCTACACACGTAGCTGAGCAGCTGGGCGAAGATATTGCCACAGTGTTCAAGACACTCATTCTCGTTGGCGACAGGATGGGGCACCTGGTA
Organism: Alistipes sp.; assembly: GCA_017628595.1. Taxonomy (GTDB): domain Bacteria; phylum Bacteroidota; class Bacteroidia; order Bacteroidales; family Rikenellaceae; genus Alistipes. Next base: position 2,696 of record JAGBYV010000269.1, on the reverse strand, counting down.
TGCGTTGTGCCGGGCAACCACGAGGTAGATCTGAAGGCTGCAGCTCGCGCGTCGGGTAACAAGAAGGTGGAGATGTTAGCGATGAAGGAGTTGCTGCCCACCACGGGCTACATACGTGGCGGCTGCTCGCCCATAGGTATGAAGAAGCGATTTCCCACATACATCCACTCGTCGGCCCTGCAGCACGATGCCATTTACATCAGTGCCGGCGTGCGTGGCCTACAAATCCGCATCGCCCCCTCGGACCTGATCGCCTTTGTCGGCGCCGAGGTCGCCGAAATCAGCCAAGAGATGGAGTAGTTTTTACCATCGTTTTACGCTGCATATATCAGTTTCGGGCAAAGATGTTTGGTAAAACAAAAAATTATCCCTACATTTGCACCACCAAAATCGGGAGCAAGTCCCTTTGGTGAGCGTTGATCCTGTAGCTCAGTCGGTAGAGCACAACACTTTTAATGTTGGGGTCCCGGGTTCGAGCCCCGGCGGGATCACCGAGAGAAGGAGCAGAGGAGTCTGCTCCTTTTTTTTATTTCTAATGTCTATGGAGTCTATCAACGAAATACTTTCAGCAATAAGTGGCTTTATATGGGGTTTCCCCATGGTGCTGCTTCTACTTGGCACACACATTCTGCTTACGGTGCGCCTGCGACTACCGCAGCGATATCTTCTAAAGGCTATTCGCCTATCGGTGAGCAAGGACAAAGATGCATCGGGCGAGGTATCTCAATTTGGTGCATTGGCCACCGCCTTGGCCGCTACCATTGGCACGGGCAATATTGTCGGTGTCGGCACTGCCATTGCCCTGGGTGGTCCGGGTGCAGTCTTCTGGTGCTGGCTCACGGGTGTGCTCGGCATCGCCACAAAGTATGGCGAGGGACTCCTGGCCGTAAAATACCGCGTAAACAACAACGGCCGCATGCTGGGTGGCCCAATGTATGCCATTGAGAACGGATTGGCCAAACCCGCACAGGGCGCCAAGCGCTGGTTGTGGAAAGCCGTGGCCATCGCCTTTGCCTTCTTCACCGCCATTGCCACATTTGGCATAGGCTCAACCGTTCAGGCAAATGCAATCTCAACCCTCAGCAGCGAGGTCTACGGCATCTCACCCATCGTCGTGGGTGGCATCGTAACCATTCTTGCTGCAGCGGTTATCATGGGCGGCGTAAAGAGCATTGCCAAATGTTGTCAGACGCTGGTCCCCCTGATGGCCGGACTCTATATCGTTGGATGTCTGGTTATACTCGTTTTCAATAGCGATTACTTGTGGCCCGCACTCAAACTCATCGTCGAGTCAGCCTTCAACCCCTCGGCTGCCGGAGGTGGCTTTGTGGGTGCATCGATAATGATAACTGCACGATATGGTATTGCCCGCGGTCTGTTCTCCAACGAGTCGGGTCTTGGTTCAGCTCCCATCGTTGCCGCATCGGCACAGACTCGCAACCCCGTACGTCAAGCGCTGGTCTCATCAACAGGAACATTCTGGGATACGGTTGTTATCTGTGCCCTGACGGGTATTACCATCGTGTCGTCGATTCTGGCATACCCCGACATTCAGATCAGCGATGGTGGCGAGCTCACACGTATGGCATTCTCGAAGATACCATATGTAGGCGAGCCTCTGCTGGCATTCGGCACACTCACCTTTGCCTTCTCTACAATCCTCGGATGGGGACTCTACGGCGAGCGAAGCATGGAGTATCTCTCGGATAAGTGGCTCAGTCGCTCAAAATACAAGAAGCATAACTCTGCCGATAACAACGATTCGAAAAAGCGCGGAGCCATCAACGCCTATCGTGTCATATTCCTTATCACCGTATATCTGGGTGCTGTCATCAGTCTGGATGTGGTGTGGAATCTGGCCGACATCTTCAACGCACTGATGGCCATTCCCAACCTCTTGTGTCTGCTGTTCCTGTCGAATGTACTCGTTAGCGAGACCCGCAAATACCTCTGGAACGACAACCTTGACGGAGAGGGGGATTAACTCCTTGCAAAAACCATCTGAACATGCATCATACAACACCCTCCACCACACACTTTGCCGACACCAAACCGCACTACGCTCTACTTGACGGATTGCGTGGCGTGGCGGCACTGCTCGTTGTCATCTACCACATCTTCGAGGGCTTTGCGTTTGCCCAGACTACAAACGGCGAGGGTAGCGGTCTTATCACTACGCTCAACCACGGCCATATAGCAGTCGATTTCTTCTTTATGCTCTCGGGTTTTGTTATCAGCTACGCCTACGATGACCGCTGGCAGAGTATGACGCTCGGTGGCTTCGTCAAGCGCCGCTTGATACGTCTTCACCCGATGATTATCATGGGTGCTATAATCGGCGCCATCTCGTTCCTTCTCGGCGGCAGCCAGCAGTGGAGTGGTGAATCAACTTCAGTTGGCTGGACATTGGTGGCTATGTTACTCTGCATGCTTATGGTTCCCGCTACGCCAGGGGCATCATACGACGTGAGAGGCAATGGCGAGATGTTTTCGCTCAACGGCCCGCAGTGGTCGTTATTCTTTGAATACATCGGCAACATCATCTATGCACTCATCATCCGCCGCTTATCGACCCACCTGCTCGCTATGCTCGTAGCCTTACTTGCAGCATTGCACACGTGGATATTTGTATGGGATCTGTCGGGCTACGATAGCGTAGGTATTGGCTGGACGATCGACACAATTAACTTCTGGGG
>JAGBYV010000019.1 GCA_017628595.1 Alistipes sp. | reverse complement strand
GCCATCAAGTCGCCCGTAAAGTTTGACCGTCAAATCGAAAACGCCTTCGAGTCTGTTTTCGAGAATGACGAGGAGATACTCTTCGATGAGTTCACCGAGGAGGAGATTACGGAGTTCCGTCAGCAGTTTGAGAATGTAGAGGTGGCATCTCGCACAAATGACAACCTGACCGTAACGATTCAGGGTCCGAGCGAGGATGTGCAGCAGATGGAGAGCACAATAAAGCTCAACGAGAAGGGACTCACAATCACCGACGGCGATGGTAAGCTTGTGGAGGTCAACGCCAACGGCATCACGGTCGATGGCGAGAAGATTATCAACTATACCACCGAGGTGAACAATAGCGAGGAAAACCCCTCGCAGGCCGTGATCTTCAGCGTGGGCGATGTGAAGATTCGCTTCGAGGAGGGTCTTGCCAAGATAGCCGAGCAGGCTCACTCGGAGATTATCAAGGGTTGGAACGAGGCTTTGGATGATTACAAGGATGGTGTGAGCGAAGCCAAAAAGGAGATCAACGCCGCCGCTAAAGAGATAAAGAAGGAGGCCGAAAAGCTGAACCAATAAATATAATTATACGACAAGAGAGGGCTGCCAACTACGGTTGACAGCCTTTTTTATTATCCGGTCAGGAATAACATCCACATATTGACTACATTTTTTGCTATATTCGTCGGGAATTCTATAAAAAAATAGTTATATTTGCGACAAGAAGTATAAACACAAATTCACTATGGCAATTAAATGTATTGGTATTCTTACCTCGGGAGGTGATGCTCCGGGTATGAACGCGGCCATTCGCGCCGTCACTCGTACGGCAATCTACAACGGCTACAAGGTTAAAGGTATCCTGCGTGGCTATCACGGCTTGGTAACAAATAAGATCATCGACCTCACATCAAGTAGCGTGAGCAACATCATCCAGAAGGGTGGCACAATCCTCAAGACCGCACGAAGCAAGGAGTTCCGCACACCCGAGGGTCGTCAGATAGCATACGACAATATGAAGGCTGCAGGTATCGACGCACTGGTTGTTATCGGCGGTGACGGTTCACTGTCGGGAGCACAGATTTTTGCCAACGAATTTGATGTACCTATCGTGGGTTTGCCCGGTACGATCGACAACGACGTGGACGGCACCGACGAGACCATCGGCTACGACACTGCGCTGAACACTATCGTGGATGCGGTGGATAAGTTGCGCGATACGGCATCGAGCCACGACCGTCTGTTCTTCGTGGAGGTTATGGGTAATACGGCAGGTTATCTCTCGCTCAACGGTGCGATTGCTTCGGGTGCCGAGGCAGCCATCATCCCCGAGCGTGAAATGGAGGTTGACCAGTTGGCAGAGCTTATCCACAACGGCTTCCGCAAGAGCAAAAGCTCGGCTATCGTGCTGGTAGCAGAGAACAAGGCTACAGGAGGTGCTATGGGTATGGCTGAGCGTATCAAGAAGGAGTTCCCCGACTTCGATGCCCGTGTGACAATCCTCGGTCACTTGCAGCGCGGCGGCTCACCCACAGCCAAGGATCGTATCCTCGCATCGAAGATGGGTGCTACGGCTATCGAGGCACTGTCGGAGGGTCAGCGCAACGTTATGATCGGCATCAAGAATGGCGACTATGTATATGTTCCCTTCAAGCGTGCCATTGCCCACTCGCAGCAGATGGAGTTGAAGGATGTTGACCTGGTTCGTATCCTTTCAATCTAAAGATAATGCAAACACAAAAAAGGCTATCGTGATGATAGCCTTTTTTTATTTGATGGCAAATGCCAAAATTTCCTATTTATGAGGATTTACTTCTCACTCCACAATCCGCGCGTAATATTGTAGCGCATAATTACGAGGTACTTGGCCTTGCGCCACTGCAGTGTTATGCCATACCACGCAGCCAGAGCCAATGTAGCAAACCATTTAACACACTCCTTTACGCGCACTCTACCCTTGCGATGGTAGTAGCGCGCACGACGCAACTGGCTAACACCCACATTATAGCTCCGTCGGCGCAGATACTCAACAGTGAGCTTCTCCTTGGGGATGATATGATACATCACAGCCTTGGGCACATAATAATACTTGGCCTCAGCAATCTGCAAACGCTCAAACAGGTCGGTCTCCTCGCCTCCCACCAACGACTCGCCCACATAACCGAGCGAGGTATCGAAGACACCATAACGGCGTACTGCGCTGCGTCTTAGAGCCATATTGCCACCTCCCGGCACACGACCGCGGGGGAACTCGCGCACCTCATCGCCGAAATACATCGTATTAGCAATCGGACGCTCGGTAAAAGCCGACATCCAGCGAGGACGTCCCGTAGGATACTCCGCCACGATAGGACCTCCGGCAGCAACAGCATCGGGAGTCGTGTCGAACAGATCGATATATGATACCACAAATTCGGGAGCTATGCGCTCATCGTCATCAATAATAGCTATATACTCACCCTCGCTCTCGCGGATACCACGGTTGCGGGCATACGAGAGGCCCTGATTGGGCTCCAGTTCCATGCGCAGATTATAATCGGGGTAACGCGCTGCAAACGCTGCGAAAGCCTCGGCGGTGTCGTCCGTTGAGTTATTATTTACCACTACGCACTCCCACTCCTGGCGTGGCGCCGTCTGCTCAACGACCGACTGCAGGGTCTGCATCAGCATTGCCGAACGGTTGTATGTTGCAATTACAATTGATAGTCGTACCATAATTTCCTATGCTGTATAATGCAAATATACACATTTTGGGTGACATTGTACCACTTCGTATGCCAACTTTTTACATATTTAGGCCTTGTTTTATATGTTTTGTGTATCTTTGCAGGCGGTAAAATTATAAATATGAGTACAAATAGCATACAAAAGCAACCCTCAACCATCGTAGCCCTTGTACCCCTCGCGGTGCTGGTCATCTTCCTGGCACTGACCATCAATTTATTTGGTGGTGATGCCATAGCAGGAGGCAGCCAGTTGTCGCTGCTGACGGCATCGGCCGTGTGTACAGCCATTGCCATAGGCGTATATCGCTACCGCTGGCAACAGCTCGAGGATGCTATTGTGCAGAATATGCGCAGCGCTACGCCCGCGCTGATTATCCTGCTGCTCATCGGTGCCATCGCCGGCACATGGATGGCCAGTGGCATCATTCCTACGCT
>JAGBYV010000268.1 GCA_017628595.1 Alistipes sp. | reverse complement strand
TGATTAAGTTTGTGAAAACTTATCGTTTGCCTTTATGACAAAAACACTTAATAGCCAGCGCGTGCGTGCGCTTGCCCCCGAGAACGACCCGCTTAAGATCGGTATGGGTTGGACAATTGAAGATTTGGAGCGACCACAGATCATGGTCGAGAGCACCTTTGGTGACTCGCATCCGGGTAGTGCCCACCTTATGGAGTTTGTCGATGAGGTGATGCGCGGTATTGCCGATGAGGGTGGCCGTGGAGCGCGTTACTTCACGACCGATATCTGTGACGGCATAGCACAGGGGCATGACGGCATCAACTATTCGCTTCCGCACCGTGATATGATTGCCGGCATGATTGAGATTCATGGCCGCTCAACAGGCTTTGACGGAGGTGTATTTGTGGCGAGTTGTGATAAGTCGGTGCCAGCCTGCCTGATGGGACTATGCCGACTGGATATGCCCTCGATTGTGGTTACGGGAGGCGTGATGGATGCTGGCCCCGACCTCTTGACACTCGAACAGATTGGTAAGTATTCGGCGATGTATCAGCGAGGTGAGATCACGGCTGAGCAGTTCGCCTACTATAAGCACCATGCATGTCCGTCGTGTGGTGCATGCTCGTTTATGGGTACCGCCAGCACGATGCAGATTATGGCTGAGGCATTGGGACTTATGCTCCCGGGCTCGGCTCTCATGCCTGCCACGAGCAAGGAGTTGCGCGAGGTGGCATATGAGGCCGGACGACAGGTCCTGCGACTCGTTGAGATGGGTATCAAGGCGAGCGATATCGTGACGATGAAGGCCTTTGAGAATGCTATCATGGTGCATGCTGCCATATCGGGTTCTACAAATTCTTTGCTCCATATTCCTGCCATTGCACACGAGTTGGGATTTAAGATCGACGCCCAGACCTTTGACCGTCTGCATCGCGGAGCGCGCTATCTTCTGAATATCCGCCCTGCGGGTGAGTGGCCAGCGCAGTTCTTCTACTATGCCGGAGGAGTGCCGGCCGTGATGGAGCAGATACGTGATGTGTTGCATCTTGATGCACTGACAGTGACAGGTAAGACGCTGGGTGAGAATCTGGATGAGTTGAAGCGTAATGGTTTCTACGATAAGTGTGAGCAGCATCTTCAGCGCTGGGGCTTGAAACGCCACGATGTGATACGACCTTTCGACAATCCTATCGGCGTTGATGGCTCGGTGGCAATCCTGAAGGGCAACCTTGCGCCCGATGGCGCTGTGGTCAAGCATACGGCAGTGCCTCGTGAGATGTTCTGCGCTACGCTGCGTGCACGTCCGTTCGATTGCGAGGAGGAGGCTATTGAGGCTATTCTCTCGCACCGCATTGAGAAGGGCGATGCTGTGATTATCCGCTACGAAGGCCCCAAGGGTTCGGGTATGCCCGAGATGTTCTACACTACGGAGGCTATATCGTCCGATGCCGAGCTTGGACGCTCTATTGCTCTGTTGACGGATGGCCGTTTCTCGGGAGCTTCGCGTGGCCCAGCCATCGGGCATATCTCGCCCGAGGCGGCTGTGGGTGGTACGATTGCACTGGTTGAGGAGGGTGATTTGATTCATCTTGACATCGAAAAACGCATATTGCAGATCGTCGGCATCGCAGGTGTGGAGCTCACGCCCGAGGAGGTTGAGCGTGTGCTTGCTGAGCGCCGTGCTGCGTGGCAACCTCGCGAACCGAAGTATAAGGGCGGTGTGCTGAAACTCTTTGCCCGTCATGCACTCTCGGCTATCGAGGGTGGCTATATGAAAATAGAAGATTAACCGCCAAATAAGAATTGATTATGCTTCCACTTGATCCTACGCGATTGATCATTGCCGCTGTGGCGGGACTTATCCTATTGCTTGTCCTTATCATACGTTTCCGCTGGCAGGCGATGATTGCCATACTTGTTGGCGCTATTACTATCGGCCTGGCTGCCGGTATGCCCTTTGAGCAGATTGTAGCTTCGGTCAATGATGGTATGGGCAACACACTCAAAGGCATTGCATTGCTTGTAGGCCTTGGCTCAATGTTTGGTGCTATACTTGAAATCTCGGGTGGTGCGCAGACTCTGGCCGTAACGATGGTCAACCGCTTTGGTGACAGGAAGGCGGCCTGGGCACTCGGTATTACTGGTTTGGTTATCGCCATGCCCGTATTCTTCGATGCGGGACTTATAATCCTTATTCCGCTGGCTTTCTCGCTGGCAAAACGCACGTCACGCTCATCGCTCTACTATGCTATCCCTTTGTTGGCTGGTCTGGCTGTGGGCCATGCTTTTATACCGCCTACGCCCGGCCCGGTGCTGGTTGCCACTATGTTGGGCGTTGATCTGGGTTGGGTCATTATCGTAGGTCTTGCCTGTGGATTCGTTGCTATGATTGTGGCCGGTCCTATGTGGGGTGCATATTGTGGAAAAAAGTATTTTATCCCTGTGCCCGAGCACGTCGCCTCGCAACCCGATATTGACACAAAGAAACTACCGAGCTTTGCAACCGTAGTGTTTATTATTCTCATCCCGCTGGTGCTTATTATTCTGAAGTCCGTGGCAGGCGTCGTGGATGCTATGGAGCCGATGCGTGAGGTGATAAATTTCCTTGGCGAACCATTTGTGGCACTTACGATTGCAACGCTTGTGGCGATGGCATTGCTGGGCTA
>JAGBYV010000018.1 GCA_017628595.1 Alistipes sp. | reverse complement strand
GCCTCAAGGTGGAGAGAATCTATCACCCCGCGTGGCTTATGTTATGCCTGTGGTAAGTGGCGAACAGAGTGTGATGGAGGAGATGGATATATACTTTGCCGTGAATAAGAGCGATATAAATGCTTCGTTTATGGATAACGGCGAGGAGATGAAGTCGGTGGCAGAGGCTCTCTCGCAAGGGGGTGTAAGCAAGGTTCATCTTGTGGGTTACGCTTCGCCCGAAGGACCCTATGAGTTTAATAAAAAGCTGGCTGCGCGACGTGCCGAGGCGGTGAAGAGTTATCTTGCGAATCACAATTTGAGTAAGGATATAACGGTGATCAGCGATTCGTCGCCGGCCAACTGGGATGAGGTGAAACGCATGTTGAGTGAGACTTTTATCGAGAATTGGCGTGGAATAGTAGCCATTATTGATGATCCTACGATTGCGCCGGCTGACAAGAACAGCGCTATTAGAGCGAAGTACCCCGTTGAGTACGATTTCATGCTTACAACATGGTATCCCAAGTTGCGTGTTACGGAGATCAGTGTCGAGGGTGCGCCCAAGCGTCACACCGTTGAGCAGGCGAAGTCCCTGATGCAGAGTGCCCCGTCGCAGCTCTCGCTCGAAGATATCTATATGGTGGCATTGACTTATGATAAGGGTAGTAAGGAGTGGAACGAGATTATACTCTTTGCCGTGGAGCGTTTCCCGCTCTCGCCCGAGGCTCGTGTGAATGCAGCCAACGTGGCGATGGCAAATGGTGATTATGATCTTGCAGCAGAGTATCTGCAGGGTGTACCGGCCAATATGCCGCAGGCTATCAATTCGCGCGGAATCCTGGCTATGTCGCAAGGTAATTACGGCGAGGCGATGACGCTCTTTAAGCTGGCCGAGCAGGATGGCGTAAGTGAGGCGTCGTATAATATAGGTTTGCTCGATGAATTGATCGAAGCGCAGGCGCAGTAGTGAGCGGATAAAAAGAGACGAGGCCGATTAACCAGTAATCGACCTCGTTTTATTTTGGTGCTAAAGGGTTACTCCCTTACACAACGTACCTGCATCGCATTTGCTCTGTGCATCTGCTTTGTGGGTTCGTAGCGATTGTTTGTTGCTCGTGTAGTGTTCAGATCAAAGAACATCGATGTCGCATCGGCTGTGCCAGCACCTGCTGTCCAATAGTAACCTGTCCAGGGCATGGGGATATTATCCAGACCATAGTTGTTGATGTTGGTCAAGACACCTGTCTGGAAGCTGCGGCGACCTGCGCCCGGCATAAAGATTCTGGTGCCGGTAGAGGCATCCACAAGGTGCCAGCCATACATTTTGTTAACATCTGCCGAAGGGGCGGCATCCTCCTCCTCTGCAATGTCGAATGCAGTGAAGATAGCTCCGTCGGGTATGCGCCAGCCGCGAGGGCAGGGGTCATTCACAGTCTTTGTGGTAGCACTCCAGAGTGTGTTGTCGTGAGAGTTGTAGAGCCAGTCGTAGTCATTCTCGGCCGAACCCTTGACAAATGACATGGGATGCTCTACGGCATATTCATAAGTGCCTACGCCTTCGGTCTGACCATCGACGTATTGAGTGCGGATGTTTGAACCGTTACCAGAGTAAATCATCTGGTCAGCATTTGAGCTAAAACGATAATCAACGGGACGAACGAACGGATCCTTGCGACCCCACTGATAATACAGACCATATGATTTGTATATATCTTTCATCTTTACAGATCCATCGCTGTTGTGGTATGCACCAAGGTTGCGATCCATGAATACGCCTGCCGATGTGGTGATGGCATTTGTCTGGGGATCTGATCCTGTGAGCCACAGATGCCAGCTCCAGATGATCTTGCCACTCTCGTCATATGCAGCAACTACAGCATTGCCATCGGGTATGCAGATGCCTGTTGTCTTGCCATCCTCGTCGGTTACCTCCTCATTGTTAACAAAGAATGTGAAGGTGTTGCTCTCCTTTTCGAATGAATAGAAGTCGATAAGACCCGTTTCACTCTGCCACAGGATGTCAACATTGGCAGGGTAGATGCGCTCGTCTGACTCTCCCTTGTGAGTTACGTCGATATAGTAACGTGTGTTGGGCTGCGTGAGGATGTATGAGTTCGAATATACATCGCTAAGGTCAATATCCTGATTAAGCAGTGAGAGATATGACGAGGCGTGTACTGGTGTGCTGGCAGCGGTGTAACCCGTCAGCGACAGGGTTCCGTTCTCAACCACTTTATTGCTGTCGGAAGTGTACTCCGATGGAGCTTTGATAGTGATGGTCCATGCCTTGAGGTCAACATCCTTAACCTCCCATCCCTTCGGGGTCGAGCTGACCACTACGCTGGTGATGTTGCGAGCCTTGAATGGTATGACAATGGTCTTGCCAAACTCGGTGACGATCTGGCCGGGAAGCTCAAACTCAAAGTCGTACACCTCGTTTGTGGTGCATGATGAAAACGCTGAGGTGCAGAGCACTACGCCGATTATAAATGATAATATGCCTCGAAAAAGAGTCTTCATATATTGATGTTTTCTAAAAAACGGTTAAAAATATCTGCAAATATACCAAAAACCTG
>JAGBYV010000267.1 GCA_017628595.1 Alistipes sp. | reverse complement strand
TCGACTCCTTCGGCCATGTGAACAACATCGCCCAACAATCCTATTTCGATCTGGGTAAGTCGGCCCTCTTCCAGCGTCTGTGGCAGGCCGTGGGCGAGAAGGATGCTACGCCCGTTATGATGGTATCGGTGCAGACCGACTTCCTTCGACAGATTCGCTATGGCGAAAGGATTGAGGTTACAACCCTTATAGAGAGCATAGGCACGAAGAGCCTTACCCTGCAGCAGCAGATTCTTCTCTGCGGAGAGGTGTGCTCACGCTCGCGTGTGGTGATGGTCTGCTACGACAAGGAGCGCGGCATGTCGGTTGAGGTGCCCGACTCGTGGCGCAAGGTAGTTGAGTAGATGCAAATAATAGGAATAAAAAAAGGTTGCCCGTAAAGGACAACCTTTTATTTTTAAGTCAAGCGAGTGATTACTTCACGAACTTAGCCTTCTGCAAGTACTCTGCGCTCTTCTTAGCAGCCTCGAACATCTCAGCAGCGATCTGGTCCTGAGTGTACTTGCTACCGTCAGCGTTAGTCTTGTTGCGGAGGTCACGGGGAGTCTCGATCTCAACTACGAAATCCTTGTAACCGTTCTTGTAGAACTGCTTGAAGATACCCTCGAAGTTGATCTTGCCGCTCTCGCCGATAACGAACTCATCCTTGATGTGGAGCATCTTGATGCGCTCGGGATACTTCTGCAAGTAAGCAACGGGATCCTTCTCACCCATTGTGCACCAGTAAACGTCCATCTCGAAGAATACATACTCGGGGTTGGTGTTCTCAACCAAGTACTCCCACATTACCTTGTCAGTACCCTCCAAGTTCTTGTACTCCTGTGAGTGGTTGTGGTAACCCAACATCAAACCGAACTCCTCCTTAGCGATCTTACCTACGCGGTTGAAGTAGTCAGCCATCTTCTTAACCTCAGCCTCAGTGTAGTTTACACGGTATGAGGGGATAACGAAGTACTTACCACCTACAGCCTTCTGAACTGCGAAGAGCTTACGCCAGTTGTCCATGATCTCAGCCTCCTTAGCGGGATCCTCCTGCAATGAAGAGTGAGTAGAGAGAACTGTGATACCCTTAGCGTCGCAAGCAGCCTTGAACTCAGCAGCGTCCAAGCCGAATACCTTGGGGTTACCGCCCCACTGTACGAGCTCGAATACGTTGTAACCCATCTCAGCCAACTTGTCGATTGAGCCCTTAGGATCCTTGTTCATTGCGCTCATTACAGAGTAGAGCTGGATACCGATCTTCTTACCCTTAGCCTCAACAGCGTTTACGCCAAGAGCAAAAATAGCAACAGCCACAACCATCATGGCCTTGCTCAAAATGTTGAAAATTTTCATTACCTTAAAGTTTTTAATTGGTTTAAGTATTTTTATAACTGTAATATTTCCTGTCATTTATACCCACTGTGGCTCGGCCAAGGTTCGTTGCGGACCACATAACGGGAATATACGCTACAAATATAAACAATAAAATTAAGAAAATAACAAAATCGGTATAAAATTCGATTTTTTTGATTCTAATCAATTAGTTATGCCCCGCTACGGAGGTCAAAAGTTTCCCATTCGTGGCTTCACAATTTGCATAACGCGACGGCACCCAGCGCTGGGGAGATATAAAATTTGATATTTTCACTGATAATATCTATATTTGAAACCATAAAACCATTGATTATGAAAAAACTATCCTTTTTTGTCTGTGCCATGTGCATGGCACTGGTTTCATGTGGAGCCCCTGAGCCTGCCCAGGTTGAGAGTGTTGTAGCTTACACGCGCGTGGGCGATATTAACAATGTGATGATTGATGCCATCGAGATCACGGTGAGCAATCCCCGCTCGATTCGTGGCTTGAAGGCCGAGGATTTCGACCTGGTGAACAATATCCCCGACGGATTTGTCGATCCCGCAACAGGTCAGGCCCCCGTGCCCTACGAGGACGACGGCATCGTTGTAACTCGCTCAAAGAACACCCTGCGTATCGAGGCCAACTCGTTCAACTACCGTGGCCGTCGTGGTCAGAACCGTCAGATGGAGGGCTGGCAGCTGGTATGTAATGCCGATCCCAACCTCAATGTGACAACGGAGCAGGTTACCGACACACGTCTGGCTGTGCTTGATGACTGTGTGAAGGGATCGTTCACCTATGCTGGTATCACACGCGAGTATATCCTCCACTTGCCCAAGGATGCTGAGGGTAACGTGAAGAAGAATGTGCCCCTGCTTGTATGGCAGATTGGTGGCGGTGAGTATAACCGCGATCTGATGACTGCTGCAATGGCTAACCGCTGCATGGTCTCTCTGCC
>JAGBYV010000266.1 GCA_017628595.1 Alistipes sp. | reverse complement strand
GTTTGTTATTGTTTTAAATAATTGTTAATCTTCTAATTTATAAGCTCTTAAATTCTAATCACTCACTCCTACTTACTTCTGCCACTTCATCGTGAAGCTACGCAACGGACGAATGAGGAATCCTGGCAAAAAGCGACAAACAGGTATCAATATACGGAACCACCAGTCGGGAACCACAACACTACGACCCTTAAACATCGCATTAAGACCACGACGTGCACAGCTTGCAGGAGTCATCAAACCTCCAATCTTTACTCCGAGCTCCTGTAGTTTCTTGGGCAAGCCGTAAAGATCGGTTGCAATACCCGCAGGGCATATTGCCGTGATGCTCACACCCGTACCCTTAAGCTCCTTGGCAAATGCCTGAGTGAAGCTCTTGACATAGGCCTTACTTGCGCTATATGAGGCCAAACCTGGGAATGGCATCCATATTGAGTATGAACTCATATTGAGGATGCGTCCCTTACCTCGGCGACGCATATCCTCGCCATACAGGCGACACATAACCGTAAGAGCGAAATCGTGAAGCAGGATGATACGTTCCAAACGCTCTACAGGGGTGTTTAGTATGTCGCAGAACGAGAAGATACCCGCATTGTTGATGACAACATCAAACTCATAACCCGCCTCAACACTCCAGCTATGCAACGTATGAGCAGCCTCGGTTGATGCCAAGTCCATAACGCGCGACACGCACTCTACGCTATACTTATGAGCAACAATCTGCGCCTCTTGCTCGACACTGTCTAAGATATCGACCAACACGAGGTTGTAGCCCAACATAGCCAAGCGCTCGGCATACTGACGACCGATACCCAAGGCTGCACCTGTAACCAACGCCCAGGCCGAGCCACGACGCACCTCTCCGAGATTCTTATTACAACACATCGCTACTTAATCTTATTAATCTCACGCCACAATCGCTCGGGGATATGCTCCTTGCAGTTATGGCAACACTGCATATCTACCGAGTACATACGTGCCATACAGTAATCGCGATGATCACAGCCACTACGTGTGGTCATATCACCAGCCTTAAGCTTATTCACAAATGCAGGGTCATTGACCAATGCACGCGCCATCTGCACAAGCTCGAAGCCCTCATCCAACACCTTCTCGATACCCTCGCGTGACACCAAGCCTCCTACGTATACCAATGGACCCTTAAGTGCTGCACGGAACTTCTTGGCATTCTCCAAGAAGTAGCACTCCTCGAAGTCGTACTGCTTGATAAGCCACTGACCAGCAAGTGTTACAACGATCTTCTGCAACCACTCGTTCCAACCCCTGTAGTAGCCCATAGTCTTTGTGGGAATACGGCCACGCATAACAGCCATAGGTGCCTTCGACACAAAACCAGATGACAATACGATACCATCCACACCAAATGTCTCGATCTGCTTAGCTATCTCGATAGACTCAGGAACCTGGATACCACTCTTGAAGCCCTCCTCCATGTTGTGCTTAACCAAACCACCCATACCGCGCGTACGAGCCGTGTTTACGACCTCCTC
>JAGBYV010000265.1 GCA_017628595.1 Alistipes sp. | reverse complement strand
CAAACGACGAGAGATGTAGAATGCGAAGTACCATACGGTGAATACCACGATGAGTGCCTGTGCCAAACCAAATACACCCGACTTCATCACCTCGCCAAAGAGGATTGTAGAACCCAGGCAGACAATACCGATCTTGATATAAAACTCACTCTGGATGGCGGGCTTCAGCCACTCGGGTACACGGAAGCAGTTGCTCACGATAAGACCGAAGATCACAGAGAAGAATACCGACTCCAGTCCCCACTCCTTGATGATAGGGATGTTGGCCACGACCTGTGCGCCAAGCGAGAGGGCGAAAATAACGAGTAGTGATAGGAATATTCCCACCATCTTGCGACGCAGCACAGCCTGACAGATGTAGGTCAGACCAAGAATGGCGGCAAACATAGTGGCGGCCTTAAGCCAGGCATCGGCCGATCCCAGCTCCTTGGGCATTGTGGGCATAGCATCGGGGAAGAGCGTCGCCAGCAGCAGCACGATGGCTCCGGCATAGACGATTACCCAGTCTTCATTTTTTAAGGTTGCAATAAGTTTCTTCATTTTATTTAATTTTGTTCTTGTTTTCTGTTGAGGGTTACTATCTCTTATCCACCTCGTTCAAAGCGAAGGCATACGCGCCAAGTGAGATGGCCTTGCTTGCACCGATCTTTGAGATCATAACGCCGATGCGCTTCTGAGGATCGTACGTAACGCTCTTGTCCGTTCCATAGACCTTCAGCTCGCGCGAAGCGCCACGGGCAAACTGCTCGAACTCCTCGTCATTGTCCAAATCGTAAACTTTCATCTGTACGCGGTCGAACTCCTCGCCTGAGATAGAGTGCATCTGACTTCGCAACTCCTTCAGAAGGGCTGGCATAATATACTTCTTGGCAGCTGTGATACCTCCGCCGATAACAATCACGCCGTCAATGAGTGTCACGGCCGTTGCCATAGCGTCGCCTGCTACCTCTCCCATCGTGGCAAAGGCCTTGCGGGCTGCCTCCTTGTCGCCCTCGCGACTGCCCTCGGCAATGTCGAAAATATCTTTCGGCTCAAGCGACGGATCATCCACACCCGAGGCCTCACGATATACACGCTTCACGGCACGCACCGCTACGCCATCCTCAGCCATCACGTCGGGCATATACTTATGACGCAGGCAGAAGGTCTCGATGCACGAGTTGTCACCCGTATGCAACTCGCCCTTGGTTACAAAGCCAAAGCCGAAGCCTGTGCCGAATGTATAGCCCAGAAGGGTGTTGCTGCGCTTCACGCTGCCCAGCGCCTCCAGACGGCTGTTGATCTCGGGCAGAGCACCAGCCAAAGCCTCGCCGTAGGCGTAGAGGTCAGCATCGTTGTTGATATATACGGGTATGCCGAATTTCTCCTCCAGGAAAGGTCCCAACGCCACACCATCGCGGAACGATGGGAAGTTGGGCAGATAGAATCCGCCTACGATGCCGTTGGCATAGTCAGCAGGGCCAGGGAATGCGAAACTGATGGCTACGGGAGCGCTGTCCAGCTGCGCTATGACACGCTCAAAACCCTCGACCATTGTGGCCATGCAGCGATCAAGATTGTCGGCATTGGCGGGTAGGGTGATGGGCTCTACTACAAATTCGTTGGCGCGGATGGCTCCAAAGACAAAATTGGTACCTCCGGCATCAAGAGTAATAACTGTTCGTTGGTCGTTTCTATACATGGGTATAAAAGTTTTCTACAATTAGTCAAAGATAGGCAAAAAGTGTGAGATTTCAGTATAAAAAGTGTATTTTTGCAGTATAAACAACCTTAAAGCAAAAATAAAATGAAGAGAAACCTATTCTTTTTGCAGATTTTCGCGACACTATGTGTCGCACTCTTTGCCACATCGTGTGGCCAGACAGCATCGAGCGATGCAGATTCAGGTAATCGCGTAGAAAAGATTCTGCAGCATCTGCACAATCCGCAGTCGAAGTATGTGATCGTGGTGAGCCACCGCGGTGACTGGCGCGACTATCCCGAAAACTCTATCCCTGCCATCGAGTCGGTGATCAGAATGGGTGTCGATATGGTTGAGCTGGATATCGCCATGACCAAGGATAGCGTGCTCGTCCTTTCGCACGACCGCACCCTCGACCGCTGCACAACGGGTAAGGGACGCATCAGCGAAATGACCTACGACTCGTTGCAGAGTTTTTCGCTTAAGTCGGCACACGGCGGACATTTTGGTTACGAACTCAAAATCCCTACGCTGCGTGAGGCGCTGGAGGTGTGCAAGGATCGCATCCTGATTAACATTGACAAGGGTTATGATTACTACGATCAGGTCCTGGCGCTGACCGAAGAACTGGGCGTAACGCATCAGATTCTGATCAAGGGTGGTATGCCTTTGGCCGATGTAAAGGAGAAGATGGCAGCACACAAGAATAATCTGCTCTATATGCCCATCATTACTCCGGCTAACAAGTCGCATCAGCCTCTGCTTGAGGAGTATCTTGCGGGTGAGCCCCAGCTCGCTTACGAGATCTGCTGGAGCGAGTTAACTCCCGTGGTGGAGTCTGCTATTGAGCGCGTGAAGGCGAGTGGTTCGAAGTTGTGGGTAAATACGCTTTGGAACACGCTCAACGGTGGATTGAGTGATGACAAGGCATTTATGACTTCACCCGACGAGGTATACGGAAAACTGATTGATATGGGTGCAACGATGATCCAGACCGATCGCCCCGAATTTATGATCGAGTATCTGCGTTCGCGTGGCTTACACGACTAATTTACGTTCCGATAGAAAAATAGGGCTGCTAACAAAACATTGTTAACAGCCCTATTTTTTTATAGGTAGAGCATTGACACTACGCATATTGCAAATCCTGTGACAAAACACGTCAGCAGTTGCAGACCTCTGTTACGCCCCAGGTAGAGACGTGTCGATGCCAGCATACCTGCAACCAGGAGTGAGCATAGCAGT
>JAGBYV010000264.1 GCA_017628595.1 Alistipes sp. | reverse complement strand
GTCAAAGCGGCCTCAAGACCTATCTCGTCGATCACCTCCTTGCGGGCGGTATTAACAAGCGTAGCACCCTTGGGCATCGACATAAGCAGATTATATCCTATCGATTTCTTTGTCTGCTCTGTAGCCGGGATGTGCAGAGAGAGGAAATCCGATGCGGCATACAACTCCTCAACACTTCCCACCTGCTCAACGCCATCGTTCTCGAACAACGCGCTATCGGTCACAAAGGGGTCGAAAGCCACAACATTCATACCCAGTGCCTTGGCCTTGCGAGCCACCAGACGGCCTACATTACCATAGGCGTGGATACCTACGGTCTTGCCCTGCAACTCGAAGCCTGTGCCAGGCGTGAAGCGGTTGCGTGACATATATATCATCATCGCCAGAGCCAGCTCAGCCACAGCGTTAGAGTTCTGACCCGGGGTGTTCATCACCACGATGCCACGAGCCGATGCGGCAGCCAAATCGACATTGTCGAAACCGGCGCCGGCACGAACAACGATCTTCAGCTGCTCGGCAGCCTCGATAACCTCGGCCGTAACCTTATCGCTACGCACAATCAGGCCATCGACATCCTTTACGGCTGCGATGAGCTCCTCCTTCTCGGTATATTTTTCGAGCAACGCCACCTCATAGTCTGCGGCAGCGAGTATCTCCTTGATTCCATCCAAAGCCTTCTTGGCGAAGGGTTTTTCGGTTGCTATAAGTATCTTCATAGGTTTTCTAAGTTCAGTAAAGTACGACAACTCCGAGTCGGCAAACTCGGTTATATCTCCCACGAAGGGGTTACTTTTTGGAAGATGGTAGGTGAGTGCCATGGCTTAAGCGTGCATCTTCTCAAAATCCTGCATACACTTAACCAGCGCCTCAACAGCCTCCTCGGGGCAGGCATTGTAGCACGAAGCACGGAAACCGCCAACCAGACGGTGACCCTTGATGCCGACCATACCACGCTCCTTGGCCATAGCAAAGAACTCGTCAGCGAGTGACTCATAACCATCTTTCATCACAAAGCAGATGTTCATCGACGAGCGATCCTCCTTCGCAGCCGTACCCTTGAACAAGGAGTTGCGGTCGATCTCGGCATACAGCATAGCTGCTTTACGCTCGTTGCGCTCGTGGATAGCCGCAACGCCACCCTCAGCCTTGAGCCAGCGCAGGGTCTGCGAGAGCACGTAGATGGGGAATACGGGAGGAGTGTTGAACATAGAGCCATTCTCGACGTGGGTATTTACGTTCATCATCGAAGGCAGCTTACGCTTCACCTGCTCCAGCATATCGTCGCGGATGATAACAAAGGTAACACCCGCAGGTGCCAGATTCTTCTGCGCACCACCATAGATCATAGCATACTTGCTCACGTCGATAGGGCGCGAAAGGATATTCGAACTCATATCGGCAATCAGAGGCACGGGCGAATCAAGGTCGCACTTGTACTCCGTACCATAGATTGTATTGTTGGCGCAAATATAGAGGTAGTCCAGATCCGCAGGGATCTCAAAACCCTTGGGGATATAAGAAAAATTCTTATCCTCCGACGATGCCACAACCTCCACCTCGCCATAGAGTTTAGCCTCCTTGATAGCCTTCTTGGTCCAGACACCGGTGTTTACATAACCGGCCT
>JAGBYV010000263.1 GCA_017628595.1 Alistipes sp. | reverse complement strand
GCCCAATAATAAAGACGTGCCTAGCGGCACATTCGCATATGCATCGAATGCATCATAAAGAGAAGTGATATGTTGCAACGTGACATCATAGACTTACTTAATATTAATGCAAATATATAAAAAATATTTAAATAATCCTCTGCAACCCGTCAAAAAATGCGGGCCAGAGGTTGTTTTTAGCCTATTTTTACCATAAATTTGTTGTGAAAAACATAACCTTACAACTTATGAAGAAGTACATACCTTTGATTTTCTGCTCACTTTTCGTTGCTTGTTCGCCCAGCGAGAAGGTTGGCGATGTGTATCCCGGCTGGAAAGAGGGCCAGATGGATATCCACCACATCTACACAGGTCGTGGCGAAGCGAGTTTTCTGATTCTCCCCGATGCCACAACAATGCTTATCGACGTGGGTGATCACGACCCCACCGTTGAGCAATACCCCCTTATGGCCGAGCCTATGCCCGATCGTGAACGCCGCGCAGGAGAGTATGTAGCACGCTACATCGAGCGAGTAAACCCCGCCGGCACATATGTCGATTACCTGATGCTCTCGCACTACCACAACGACCATATGGGCGACGCAACGCTACCGGCTGCCATGACCGAACGACGTGCTCCAAACTATCGTCTTGTGGGTATTGCCGAGGCGGGCGAGTATCTGCAGTTCGGCATGTTGTATGAGCGCGGATGGCCCGACTACTCATACCCCAAGGCGATAAATACAGCCGATGTGCATCTAAACAACTTCCTCTCCTTCGCCAAGTACCACAAGGAGGAGTTCGACATGCAACAGGAGGAGTTCGAGGTTGGCGCACTCGACCAAATATCACTGAAGCACAATGCCGAGAAATACCCCACATTCTCCACACGTAACCTGGCTGCCAATGCCGAGGTATGGTCGGGCGTAGAGGGGCAGACCGTGCGCTATGCCGACCTACACCCCGACACCCGTCACGGCTCGATAAACGAGAACGCACTGAGCATAGCTATGCGCTTCGATTATGGCGCATTCAGCTACTACACGGGAGGTGACGTGAGCACTTCGCTCAAAGATGAGCAGGGCGAGTGGGTAAACATCGAGTCAAAAGTGGGTGAGGCTTGCGGCGAAGTGGATGTATGCAAAGCCAACCACCACTCATACAAGGATGCTATGCCGGCCGATTTTCTCAATGCCGTGAAGGCGAAGAACTACATCCTCAATGTCTGGGATCAGCAACACACGCAGCCCGAGCTTCTGGATCGCATGGTAAACACCGAGCCTAAGCTGGAGACAGGGTACAAAGTTCTGTCGGGCTACATCTCGCAGCCCATGCGCAACGACTTCGCTTCGCAGCAGTGGGCAAAAGGGATCTGCCCCGAGGATGGTCACATAGTAATCAAGGCCTACGACGGAGGACGCAAATACAAGATCTACCGTCTCTCGGCTCGTGACGAGCAGATGATAATTACGGCAATATACGGACCTTACAATGCAGAATAAACAATTAGGGCTGCCCTTTAAATAGGCAGCCCTAATTATTTCCCGCTCTGCACATTATAGTGTCATATCATTCTGGTCGAGCAGATTATTCAGCAGCGCATATACGGTAAGGCCTGCAACAGATTTTATGCCCGTCTTATGCGTTATATTCTTACGATGCGACATAACGGTATGAATCGATATGTTCAGACGGTCGGCAATCTCCTTATTTGCCATTCCCTTCGCTACAAGAATCAGCACATCACGTTCGCGTTCCGACAGATCGTGGCTATCGCTGTAAGGATTGGTCTCGCCCTGTTCGACTGCCGCACGCAACTTACGCAATAGCGCAGCCTCATTGTCATAAATATTTATCACGCCATCCGCCTGGCGCAACACCTCCTCGTCAACCACGGTCGTAGCAAGCAGCACGATGGTCACACCACTTAACTCGGCCACCGACCCACGCACAGATTCACCTGCGCGCACAGCCTGCGAACCGACAATTACAACCTCCACATCCCTTACTGCGCGACGCTCCGCAAAATCACGAAGCGTAGGGTAGATGCCAACAACATCGGCCTCTGCACTTGAAAGGAGAATCTTACACAAACCCTCGGCAATAATCATCGAAGGCTCTATGATGGCTACCTTATATCGTCTCATAGGCTCTCTACTCGTTTTCCAACGCCAAAACCAAAGGTGTCAGCACCGCCGTCTCGATGAGTGTATGCTTGGCCAGATCGTCTCGCAAATGAGCCAGATTGCACAACACCGCGAAACGCTCTACGGTAGGACAGCTTTCGGGTAAATACTTGATGATAATACTCTTGATATCATCCACCTTGTCGCATATATCGGTGTGTGACGACATCTTCACCGCCATACCCTCCTTATGTCTCTCTCCGAGCAGCAACTGCTCCACATATGGGAATATCACCTGCTCCTCATACTCCAGATGGGCATGCACCTCATCGGCATAATCGTCGTAGAACTTCCTTACGATATCGCTCTGACGCTTCTCACACATGCTCAATACGCGCTCTACACCTTGCTCAATCGAGGGAAGCAGCTCCTCGGCATAATAACGATGCGACGCACGCAGATAACCCACTATATGCCTTAGGTCGTCACGCTGCAAATTATCGACAGCAGGGTGCATCTCTGCACCAGCATATACACGGCAAAGAGTCAGAAACATCTCCGAAGAGAGAGAGTAACGACGACACAACTCCTCGACCGAGAGATCGCCAAATGGCAGCTGCATATCCAATCTTAGAAAGACAGAGAGCAACTCACACGACACGTCGAGCAGCTCCACAATCTTCATATCCTTCGAAAAGAGGATACGGTTAGATGCATCTATCTTATAGTTTCCCATAATTACATTCCAAATAAAATACCTATCTGATAGGCTCCCCAAGCTACAACCCACGCCAGCAGAGTATTATAAACTACCGAGAAGAGAGCCCAGCGCCAGCCTCCGGCCTCATGAGCTATGGCGGCAATGGTGGCTATACAGGGGAAATACAACAATACAAAAATCATCATCGCAAGAGCCGACGCCTGCGAGTAGTTGCCCGAACGGATAAGATGCTGCGAGAGCGAAGCGCCATTCTCCTCGGCATCCTCGACCGAATACAGCACACCCAGCGTCGAGACTACAATCTCCTTGGCTGCCGCTCCCGACACCAGCGCCACACTTGCACGCCAGTCCAGACCCAGAGGCTTCATAACGGGCTCACACACCTTGCCGATGCGACCCAGATATGAGTTCTCCGAATGAGCCATCATAGCCTCCTGCTCGGTCATCATAGGCTGCACGTCCTGCGCAGGGCGCGGATAGTAACTCAGGAACCAGATAACAACGGCTGCAACCAAAATCAAACCAGCAATCTTTCGCAGATATTGCTCGCTGCGCTCCCACATATGCCTTAATGTCGCCTGCAGGGTAGGAACACGATACGGCGGCAGCTCCATAACAAAAGGAGTCTCATCCGCTCCGAACATAAAACGTCGCAGCACACGCGCCGTAAAGACAGCCATAACACCTCCGAAAATATATATGCAAAAGAGCGCCACGCCAGCATGCTCGGGGAAGAAAGTACCCGCCAAAAGTATGAATACAGGTAGTCGAGCACTACATGACATAAACGGGTTTATCAGAATGGTTATCAGGCGACTACTACGGCTCTCAATCGTTCGCGTTGCCATAATCGCCGGCACGTTGCAGCCAAAGCCCATAACCAACGGAATAAACGATTTTCCGTGCAGGCCTGCAAGGTGCATCAGCTTATCCATAATGAAGGCCGCACGCGCCATATAACCCGAATCCTCCATCAGCGAAATGAAGAGATAGAGAATCACAATATTGGGCAGGAAGACAGCCACCGAACCTACGCCACCAATGATTCCATCGACAATCAAATCACGCAGTGGTCCATCCGACATCATGCCGCCAACCGTGTCGCCCAGCCAGGCAAAGAGCACCTCAATCCACTCCTGCGGATAGGCTCCCAGAGTAAAGGTACTCCAGAACATCACAAACATGATGAGCATAAAGATGGGGATACCCAGCCACTTGTGCGTCACGATGCGGTCGATAATCGAAGTAGGGCGGTTGGCATCCTTCTCGCTCGGCGTATAGGTCTCAGCCAATGCTCCCTCAATAAAACCATATTTCTCATTCGTTATGGCACTCTCCACATCCTCGCCCAAATCGGTCTTTATGCGGGCCACAGCCTTATCGCGCAACACAAGCCACATAGGGTAGTGCTCACAATTGGAGAGCAGCTCCTCAACACTATGATCACCCTCGAGCATCTTCACAGCCCAATAACGTGGCGGGAAGCATTTGGGCAGCTCCTCAATATGTCGTTTCATCTCGCGTGCAAGCGATAGAACCTCCGACTCAATCGATGGAGAGTACTTAATATGAATATGTCGCACCTTGGGATTTTCATTCTCGTAGGTGAGAATCACCTCATCGAGCAATGCATCCAGACCCTTGCTGTCGCGTGCAACGACGGGCACCATAGGCACGCCAATCATACGTCCCAGCTGCTCATAATCCAGATGTGCGCCGCTGCGCTCCAG
>JAGBYV010000262.1 GCA_017628595.1 Alistipes sp. | reverse complement strand
TCCGTAAGCGAAATACCTATCTGCTCCACATCGAGCAGCTCGGCAAGCGGGAAGATCAGTCGCTGATCGGGCAGCGAAGGATAGCCAACCGCTGGACGTATACCACGAAATTTGGCCTGGAACATATCCCTAACAGACAACTGCTCCTGCATGGCATAGCCCCACAACTCGCGCCTTACACGCTCGTGCAACCACTCCGAGGCAGCCTCCACCAGTCGATCGCCTACGCTCTGCAGCAATAGTGCCTCATACTCTTTGCCCTGCTCCTTCCTTAGGGACAACTCTTGAGCAAACGACTGCGCAACGGTCAGTGCAAAGGCTCCAACGTAATCGCCCTCGGGAGCAACAAAGTCGCATAGGGCAAGAGTCACACCATCGACATTGGGTGTACGCTGGCGGGGTGTCGCAAGCACCGTTTCATGCTTGGGATGGCAACACGCACAACCTACATTATGCGACAGAACGATGGCACTCTCCGTACCACGCGCTGCGAAGAATCCTACACGAGCCAGCAAGCCGTGCGACATCGAGTCAAGCAGAGCCTCTGCCTCGGCACGTATCTTATCGGCCTCGGCACTACCCTCCTCAACACGCCACAGATTATAGAAGTGACGCCAATTAATATACTCACGCACCTGCTGTGCCGTAATAGCAAACTCCTTGACGCCCGTATAAGAGGGTGCAGGCAGCTGCTCCTGCGACCAATCAATCTTCAGTCGCTCGCACTCACTCGCACTCGGCTTCGGAGCCCCATGCTCCTCGCGCAGACGCTGCTGCTCATCCTTAAGCGCTCGAATAACACTCTCGCGCTCCTCACCCAAAAGCTGCATAGCGAGTATGGGGTTCTGCGCAGCATCCTTTACATGGAACACGGGCCCATCATATAGGGGAGCAATCTTCAGTGCGGTATGCAGAGGTGATGTTGTGGCACCACCAATCATCAGCGGCACACTTACTCCAGCCTCACGCAGCTCGCGCGCCACGCGGCACATCTCCTCGAGTGACGGCGTAATGAGGCCACTCAGTCCAATAAAATCTACCTTATGCTCAATTGCGGCGCGTACGATCTGCTCCGCAGGCACCATAACACCCAGATCGATAACCTCGAAGTTATTACACGAGAGGACTACCGAGGCGATATTCTTGCCTATGTCGTGTACGTCGCCCTTCACGGTAGCCAGCAGATAACGTCCCGCCTTGTGCGCCGCACCGACACTCTGCGCCTCGATATGAGGGCGGAGAATCTCCACAGCACGCTTCATCGTGCGAGCCGTCTTCACAACCTGTGGCAGGAACATTTTTCCCTCACCAAAGAGCTTTCCTACGTGCATCATGCCCTGCATCAGCGGGCCCTCGATGATGGCCGAAGGAGTCGGCATCACCTGCAAAGCCTCCTGCAGATCATCATGCAGAAACTCCTCGTCACCTCGCTGCAGAGCCGCAATAAGCCTATCGGCAAGGGGCATAATCCTGCGATCCACAACCTCCGCAGCTCGTTGCTCAACAGTTTTAAACTGCTCGGCAAGCGAGAGCAGACGCTCCGTGGCATCCTCTCGGCGGCAGAGGACGACATCCTCCAGCGCCTCGCGCAAAGTGGCGGGAATATCCTCATACATAACCTTTGTCGAGGGGTTCACAATAGCCATATCCATACCTGCACGTATGGCATGATAAAGGAATACGGCATGCATAGCCTCGCGCAGATAGTTGTTACCGCGGAAAGCAAACGACAGATTGCTAACACCACCGCTCACACGTGCACCCACAAGATTGAGCTTTATCCACTCCGTCGCACGAATAAAATCGAGCGCATAACTATCATGCTCACGCATACCCGTGGCAATGGTCAGCACATTGGGATCAAATATTATATCGCGTGGAGCGAAGCCCACCTGCTCGGTCAAAATACGATATGCACGGTGGCAAATCTCAATTCGGCGTTCATAGGTAGTTGCCTGCCCCTGCTCATCAAAGGCCATAACGACCACAGCTGCACCCAGCGCCCTCACGCGACGTGCACGTTCGATGAACACCGCTTCGCCCTCTTTAAGCGAGAGGGAGTTTACTATAGCCTTGCCCTGTATCGTCTTCAGCGCCGCCTCGATTACTTCGAAGCGCGACGAGTCAACCATCCACGGCAATCGTGCAACCTCGGGATCCGACGCCATGAGGTTGAGAAAATGAGTCATCTCCGCACGGGCATCGAGCATCGCATCATCCATGTTGATGTCGAGCACCATTGCTCCGTCACGCACCTGCGCACGGGCGATAGAGAGTGCCTCATCGTATGATTTTTCGCTAATCAGTCGCAGAAATTTACGACTACCCGCAACATTGCAGCGCTCGCCCACATTTACAAACGTATCACTCGCTGAGAAGGCATCAAGTCCAGCCAGCCAGGCTACGTTTTTTGTTGATGGCTTTCGAAGGTTCTGCGTCTGCACCACCTCGGCAATGGCACGTATATGGTCGGGGGTAGAGCCACAGCATCCGCCCACGATATTTACCAATCGCTCCTTAACAAAACGCTCCACACTTGCGGCCATGCGCTCGGGCGTCTGGTCATAACGACCATCCTCATCGGGAATACCGGCATTGGGATATGCACTCACGTAATATGGCACATCGGACAACTGCTTCAGGAAGGGAATCATCTGCTCGGCACCAAACGAGCAGTTAAGGCCAACCGAAAGCAAATCTACGTGCGCTACTGAGGCAAGCAGAGCCTCCAGCGTCTGACCTGAGAGCATACGACCCGCAGCGTCGGCGATGGTCACCGAGAGCATAATGGGCAGATGGCGACCTACATTCGCAAAAACCGACTCGGCAGCCGCCAGTGCAGCCTTTACATTGAGTGTATCGAATGCTGTCTCCACAAGCAACAGATCCACGCCACCCTCTACAAGTGCCTCGATTTGCTCCGCATAGGCGCGCTGCAGCATATCGAAATCGACTGCACGCATAGCCGGATCATCCACATCGGGCGAGAGCGAAGCAGTCTTACCCGTAGGGCCGACAGATCCCGCCACAAAGCGGGGACGATTGGGCGTAAGCGATGTCATGCGGTCGGCTTCGGCACGTGCAATGGTCGCCGCCGCAAGATTGATGCGACGCACAAGATGCTCAGTGCGGTACTCGGCCTGCGAGATAACCTGCGCATTGAATGTACAAGTTGTGATAATATCGGAGCCCGCATCAAGATATGCTCTGTGAATGGCAGAAAGCAGCTCGGGACGCGAAAGTGCAAGAATATCGTTATTGCCCGCAAGCAGCACATCGTGAGAAGAGAACTCCTCACCACGATAATCCTCCTCGCCTAAGGCATAACGCTGAATCATCGTACCCATGGCTCCATCGAGGAGCATGATACGATGTGATAATATATCGTGAATCGAATTATTCATATTAATAAACGGCTTTGGCGATAGCCTCAACGCTGGCTGCGGCATTCATCGAATAGAAGTGTATGCTCGGCACGCCCGCGGCCTTGAGCTCGCGCGCCTGACCAATAGCCCACTCAACGCCAAGGGCCTTCACATCGTCGCTTGTCTGGCAACGACGCAACTCTACGGCCAGATCCATCGGCAGATCAATATGGAATGTCTTGGGCAGAAGAGCCTGCTGCGTAAGCGAGGTAAGGGGCTTCAGTCCCGGTATGATAGGCACGGTAATACCTGCCGCACGACAACGCTCCACAAAGGCGAAGTAGCGGCTGTTGTCGAAGAACATCTGCGTTACAATATACTGCGCTCCGGCGTCAATCTTTGCCTTGAGATGTTCGATATCTATATCGAGGTTCATCGCCTCTTCGTGCTTCTCGGGATAACCCGCAACACCATAAGAGAACTGATTGAGCGGCTCGTGCTCCTGACCATCGAGCAATACACCACGGTTAAACTCCTCCACCTGACGGCACAACTCCACGGCATGCTCATGACCTCCGGCCACGGGCACAAAGCGGTTCTCGCCCTTGGCGCGATCACCACGCAACAACAGAAGATTGGTGATGCCGAGATACGACAGGTCGATGAGTTCGTTCTCAATCTCGGTCTTTGAGAAGCCACTGCAAATCAGGTGAGGCACAACGGGGATACCGTAACGCCCCTTTAGCGTTGCGGCAATGGCTACCGTACCGGGTCGCTTGCGTTCAAAGACGCGTTGGAAAACACCCTCCGTAATCTCGCGATAGACCACCTCGGCACGATGCGTCGTGATATTTATATATGCAAGATTATAGGGCATCAGGCGATCGATGGTCTTCAGCACCTGCTCAATACTCTTGCCGCGCACGGGAGGCAATACCTCAATGGAAAAGGCTGTGGGATGCTCCGCCGCTAAAAATTGTGCAACATTACTCATAACCTAACTATAATAAACCTTCTTACAAAGGTATAATTTTCTCTTTAATAATGAAAGAATTGCGCGAATATTGGCAGAAAGGCACTCACTCCACCGTAATACCTCTTACCCGCATATGTTGATCGGGGATGCCCCGACTCATCGACAAGCCATCGCGCGGCATATACATCACAGCGCACATCTCCACCCCATGAGGAGGCTATGCGATCGCGCATAGTCCAGCCATCGTTGCGTGCCACATTGCCTCGGCCCATACGCTCGCTCCCAAGCGAATGATCCTGCAGGCCAAACGCCTGAAGATTAGTGCGGCCGGGTGTGCCAAGAATAATCACAGGCTTCGCTCCCGTGATCAGTCCACGCTCGGTGAGTAGCACGCCGAGCGACGTAGAGCGATGATTCACCACGATTGCCACATCGCGGCCATCGGCCCTTCCCTCAACGCACAAGGCTCCACGCCATGGCGTAACACGCTCGGGGAAGAATCTGTCACCATAATACAGCAACGCGAAATCTAGACCACGACTATAATCGTGAGTGCAGTGCACATAGGCATAGTCACTCTTCGATGCCATCACAATATCGCGCACAACCTGCTCATTCTCCACGCCCCACAACGCCACAATGGGCATAGCCATCGAATCTATCAATCGAGCCACACTCTCCACCTTATCGCCATAGCGCGCCGCATCCCATCGAAGGCGGCCCTGCGGTGTGTAATCGGAATCATCGTAAAAGGGGGAAGGTATGGTATCGTATAGATTTTCGACATCGCAGAATGCAATATCCAACGAGCGCTGCGCCCACGCCGATGTGCTGCACAGCAGAAGAAGTATCGCAAAGAGGCAACGCATGTTATCTCTCAATAACGCCCGAGCCGACCAGCACCTCGCCATCGTACCACGCAGCAAACTGACCTGCCGCCACGCCTCGCTGCGGCTCATCGAAGAGAAGGTACATGCCATCACCCTGTGCAACGAGCTCTGCCGCCTGCAACGCCTGACGATAACGGATGCGCACATCATAACGACGTCGCTCACCCTCGGCCATGCACTGCGTCGGGTCAACCCAGTG
>JAGBYV010000261.1 GCA_017628595.1 Alistipes sp. | reverse complement strand
GCATCGGATGGCCATAGCGTATCGGCCACAACAATGCTCAACCGCTTCCTCTTTCCACCCGACTCGCACAACAAGCGTGTAGATATACTCAGCGGTGGCGAGCAACGACGTCTGTATCTGCTGACCGTTCTGATGCAGAACCCCAATCTGCTGATTCTGGATGAGCCGACAAACGACCTCGATATCCTCACACTCAACGTATTGGAGGAGTACCTGATGGCCTTCAAGGGGTCGTTGCTGATCGTTTCGCACGACCGCTACTTCCTTGACAAGACCGTTGATCACCTATTCATCTTCCGCGAAGGTGGTGCCGTGAAGGATTTTGTCGGTCAATATAGCGAGTACCGCGAATACATCAAGGAGCAGGAGGCAGAAGAGGCACGCGCAGCAAAGATTGCTGCCGAGAAGGCACAAAAGAATAAACCGCAAAGTGCACCTGCAACACCTTCGCGCAAAAAACTCTCATACAAGGAGCAGCGCGAATTGGAAGAGCTGGAGAATCTGCTACCGCAGTTAGAGCAGCAGAAGACCGATTTGGAAGCACAGCTATCATCGGGCACCCTCTCGCACGAGGCACTTACGGCCAATGCAGCACGTATAGGCGAATTGATAGGGGAGATTGCCGAAAAGGAGATGCGCTGGCTGGAACTTAGTGAAATATAGCACAAAATATGCAGTTTCGCACCACAATAGACCTCAGGCCGTTTGACAAGAGAATCGACCACTCGCAGCCGATCCTCTCGCTCGGCTCGTGCTTTGCCAGCAATGTGGCAGAGCGGCTGTCGCGTGCGAAATTCTGCGTCACATCATCGCCCACGGGAATACTCTTTAACCCTGAGTCCATAGCTGCAATGCTCGATCGCTTTGATGCCGTAGCGCGTGGCGACAACGGGGCACTCCCTGCAGCTGAGGATCTGAGCTATGGCAATGAGCGATGGTTCTCGTTTGACTTTCACTCGGACTTCTCGGCTACCGATGCCAACGTGGCACTTGCGGCAATGCAGGAGGCCGTGAAGCAAGGAGCTCAAGCGCTTAAAGATGCGCGGGTGGTAATCATCACATTTGGCACGGCATACGTATTTCGCAACAAGCAGAGTGGCGACGTGGTGGCTAACTGCCACAAGCAACCACATTCGCTCTTTCTGCGTGAGATGATGAGCGCTGAGCAGATAGCCGCACGATATATTTCATTGATGCAAGGCCCTCTTGCTGGCAAGCAGGTTATATTTACAGTAAGTCCCGTGCGTCATCTATCTGACGGGCTGGAGCAGAATTCGCTTAGCAAGGCTACTCTGCGCGTGGCCATTGACTTAATACAGAAGGTGTGTGGGAATGTTGATTACTTTCCATCATATGAAATCGTGATGGACGAACTGCGCGACTATAGATTCTATGCCGACGACATGACTCACCCATCACGCATGGCCATAGACTACATCTGGGAGCGTTTTGGCGAGGTGGCCTTTTCGGATAAGACAAAAGCGCTGAATGAGCGCATTGAGCGTATCGTAAAGGCTTCGGAGCATCGTCCATTCAATAGGTCTGGACAGGAGTACAAAGCTTTTTGCCGCACACAACGGGAGAAGATTATGCAACTGGAGAGCGAGCACCCCTGCGTATGCATGGCAAAGGAAAAAGAGATTTTTGACACCTATTTATAAATAAAATTACTAATTTTACATCCCAACAGAATTCGCAATAATGAGATTTACTCGATATATAGTTGTAATCGTAGCATTTATACTCGCTGCCACATCCATAGCTATGGCACAGACGGAGCCTCGGCTGGTGGTAAATATCGTCATCAGTTCGATGGGGGCAAACGATCTGGATCGCTACGCCAACAACTTTTCCAGCGCTGGTCTGCGCCGTATCATCAATGGCGGACAACGCTTCACCAATGCCTCATACGACTATATGCAGACAACGACACCCGTATCACTGGCTACGCTCTCGACAGGAGCCACACCGTCGATTCATGGAGTGGTGGCCGACCGATGGTTTGACTATGTAGGCAACAAGGAGGTGATGCTCATCGAGGACAGGAAGGAGCAGAGCGTAAACTACAGCGGTGGTTCGGGCAGCTACTCGCCCCGTAATCTGGTGGCACAGACTCTCTCGGATGCATTGGCACAACAACATCCCGATAGTCGCATTGCAACCATTGCCGTGGAGCCACTCTCGGCAATTGTAATGGCAGGACGCTCGGGTGAGGTCTATTGGATGGAGACGTTACAATCGTCATGGACAACATCTTCATACTACTCGAAGGAGTTGCCCAAGTGGATTGCTGACTACAATTATCAGGACAAGAACGAGGAGTATGCCATAAAGCGATGGACATCGCTACTACCCTACGACGATTACCACAACTCGCAGGTGTCGGTCATCGAGGGATTGCAGAGCAAGAGCAACAAACGCATCATACATGTGCAGGATACACCCCTTGCCAAAGGCACGATGGATGACATCTACTACCAGATGTGCTACACGCCTGCCGGCAACAGCGCTATGCTGGCCTTTGCCCGAGAGGTAGTTCTTCACAATAAGATGGGTGGCGACGCGGTGCCCGACATGCTCAATATCGTACTCGACACGCCTCGCCTTATCAGCAACCGTTTCGGTCCCGAGTCAGTTGAGTATGAGGATATGCTGTACCGTCTGGATCGCGATCTGGAGAGTTTTCTGTCGTTCCTTGCCACGCAGGTGGCTACGCCCGAGCAGCTGCTCATAGTCCTCACATCGGACCACGGCACAAGCCCCTCGTATAACGCCACATCGGAGGCTCGCGAGCGTTTCAATGTACGTCAGGCCGAGGTTATCACCAATGCCTTCATCGGCTCGATATACGGCAACGGCGACTGGATTCTGGGATGCATTGACCGCGCCATATATCTGAACCACAATCTTATCATGGACAAAGGCCTATCGCTGGAGAAGATTCAGAACGATGTGGCCACGTTTGTCATGCAACTGCGTGGCGTATCGCAGGCCGTGACGGCAGAATCGATGCGTGGCAGTTATTTTGGAAGTGGATATGGTCGTAAGATACAGAACGGATTCTACCCCCGCCGTTCGGGAGATGTAGTGCTGAATCTGATGCCCGAATGGATTGAGGAGAGGGAGCAGACACGCTCGATGTCGGGCTCAATGTATCGCTATGACACGCAGGTGCCCCTAATTATCTATGGTGCAGGCTGCAAAGCGCAACTACGTAACGACAAGATAGATATGACCTCGCTGGCCGCAACCGAGGCCGAAATGCTCGGTATTACGTCTCCGTCAGCCGCCGAGGGCGAAGAGATAACGATTATTTACGAATAGAGATATGAAAGACAATATTCAGGAAGAGATCATTGCCGAGTTCTCGATCTTTGACGAGTGGCTCGACAAGTATGACTACTTGATTGAATTGAGCGACACGCTTCCCGCCATTGCGCCCGAGCACCGCACCGACAACTATGTAATTAAAGGCTGCCAGTCGCGCGTATGGGTAGATGCCCGCATGGAGGATGGCAAGGTATTTTTCGCCGCCGATAGTGATGCCATCATCACCAAGGGTATCATAGCGCTGCTCATCCGCGTAATGAATGGACGCACACCCCAGGAGATTCTCGATATGGAGCTCTACTTTATCGACGCCATCGGTTTGGGTGAGAACCTCTCCCCCACACGCAGCAATGGACTGCTGGCAATGATCAAGCAGATGAAGATGTACGCATTGGCTTTCTCTAAATCATAAGAATATGATGACACCGGAAGAGATTTTAAAGATTGAGCACGAGATAGTTCTCACACTCAAGAATATATACGACCCCGAGATCCCTGTCAACGTCTACGATCTGGGACTTATCTACGAGATCGACTTCGATCCCGAAGGGGTAGCCAACATACGCATGACGCTGACAGCGCCCAATTGTCCTATGGCCGATATTCTGGTTGATGACATCAACACTCAGGTCAAGAAGGTTGCCGGCGTAAAGTCGGTCAATATCATGCTTACATTCGATCCGCCCTGGGATCGCAGCATGATGAGCGAGGAGGCACTGCTGGAACTTAACCTATTGTAGCGAGATTGAAGATGGACGAGCGTAAGAGAAACATAAACCGTTTGAAGGCCGGAGCATCATACTTCGGCTGTGGCGGTTATCTCTCAAAGTTAGATACGCTGCACCGTCTGGACATATACAACAAATTAGGTTTCGAGGGCCTGTCGCGCAAGAACAGCGACATAAACCACATCTTCGAGGAGTGCCAGCAGAACTGGCAGCAGACATTCTACACGATGCTTATGCGCACGATGGGAGGCGTGGATAACAAGGAGGCATTCACCGAGTTGGCACGCCGCGTACCCTACGCCATACTGTTGCGCGAAAGGGAGGTAGCAGCCAATGTCGAGGCTTTGCTGATTGGAGCATCAGGTCTGCTGATGCTGTATCCTCACGATGAATATATACTCAATCTCAAACGGAACTTCTCATACCTCTCCACCAAATACTCCATCACCGCCATGGAGGCTTCGGCGTGGAGACTCAAACGCATATATCCCAACAACCATCCCATCCTGCGCCTGTCGCAGGTGGCCTCATTCATTACATATACACGAGAGATGATGGATCGCATGCTTGCATGCACGTCGGGTGATGATGTATACAATCTGTTCAGTTGCCAGACCCTGCCCTATTGGCAGACACACTATATCCCTGCATCCACATCGCCCTCGGTAGCCAAACGTACGGGACGCACGAAGACCGACCTTCTGGCCATCAACCTTGTTGTGCAGATGCAGTTTGCCTACTCATCATATACGGGCAACGAGCGTCTATACTCGCGTGCACTTGGGCTCTTGGAGAGTCTGCCGGCAGAGAAGAACTCCATCATAGCACAATGGAACAGCTTTGGTCCTCTGGCGCGCACAGCCTTTGACTCGCAGGCTCTGCTGCAACTATCGTTTGAATATTGCCGTGACCGCCGTTGCGAAGAGTGCATCGTAGGCAAGCAGATTCTTGATAAAACAACTCCCACCGAGAGCCTCGAAGAGGAGGTATAAATCACATATTTGGACAAAATCGTTAAATAATGGTTGCGCGAATGGTAAAATTTTGCTATTTGCGTAGAAATCACTATCTTTGTTGGATAAATAAGCGAAAAAGAAAATAAAGCAAAATAATATGGATATTGTAAGTAATGTAATTAAATTCTTCTTTGGCTCGAAGAGCGATAAGGATCGCAAGCAGATTGAGCCCTATGTTCGTAAGATCAAGGAGATATACCCCTCTATCGAGCGTCTCTCGAATGATGAGTTGCGTGAGCATAGTGCAGCTCTGATGCGTCGTATCTCCGATGCCATTGCCTCTGACGAGGCTCACATCGTAGAGCAGAAGGATCGTCTGGAGCATGGCGACATCTCACTCTCGGAGAAGGAGAAGATCTCAAAGGACATTGAGAATACCACAAAGCGCATCGACGAGAAGATCGAGGAGCAGCTCGATCAGATTCTTCCCGAGGCATTTGCCATCATGAAGGATACGGCACGTCGTTTCACGCAGAACGAGACCGTTGTTGTTACGGCAAACGACTTCGACCGCAACCTGGCCGCACACAAGGATTTTGTAACCATCGAGGACGATAAGGCTATCTACGCCACACACTGGATGGCAGCGGGCAACGACCTGAAGTGGGAGATGATTCATTACGACGTACAGCTCTTCGGTGGTGTGGTACTGCATAAGGGTAAGATCGCCGAGATGGCAACAGGTGAGGGTAAGACGCTGGTAGCAACTCTACCCGTATTCCTCAACGCATTGGCACGCAAGGGTGTGCACGTTGTGACAGTGAATGACTACCTGGCTCGTCGTGACTCAGAGTGGATGGGTCCCATGTATGAGTTCCACGGTCTGTCGGTAGATTGCATCGACAAGCATCAGCCCAACTCAGAGGCTCGCCGCAAGGCATATCTGGCCGATATTACCTTCGGTACGAACAACGAGTATGGCTTCGACTACCTGCGCGACAACATGGCCTCTTCACCCAAGGATCTGGTTCAGCGTAAGCACCACTATGCCATTGTCGATGAGGTCGACTCAGTATTGATCGACGACGCTCGTACGCCTCTTATCATCTCTGGTCCCGTACCTAAGGGCGATGACCAGATGTTCGAGAACTACCGTCCCTCGATTGAGCACTTGTACAATTTGCAGAAGAACCTTGTTACAGGCCTTGTAGCCGAGTCACGCCGCCTCTTCACTGAGGGCAATATTGACGAGGGTGGCAAGTTGCTCTATCGTGCACACAAGGGTCTGCCCAAGTATAAGCCTATCATCAAGTTCCTCTCGGAGCCCGGCATCAAGGTGCAGTTCCAGAAGACGGAGAATATCTATATGCAGGACAACAACCGCCGCATGCCCGAGATTATCGAGGATTTGTACTTCGTAATCGATGAGAAGCTGCATTCGGTAGAGCTGACCGACAAGGGTCACGAGGTGTTGTCGAAGTACTTCAACGAGGATAAGTTCTTCGTGCTGCCCGACATCGGATCGGAGGTTGCCGAGCTGGAGAAGGAGGAGCTCACCGTAGAGGAGAAGGCTCTGCGCAAGGATCAGATTATCAACGACTACTCAATAAAGTCGGAGCGTGTTCACACCGTGAACCAGCTTCTGAAGGCATACTCAATGTTCGAGAAGGATGTGGAGTATGTCGTAATGGACAACAAGGTGAAGATCGTCGATGAGCAGACAGGTCGTATCCTTGACGGTCGCCGCTACTCTGACGGCTTGCACCAGGCTATCGAGGCTAAGGAGCGCGTAAAGGTAGAGGCTGCTACGCAGACCTTTGCAACCATCACGCTGCAGAACTACTTCCGTATGTATCACAAGCTGGCGGGTATGACCGGTACGGCCGAGACAGAGGCATCGGAGTTCTGGAACATCTATAAGTTGGATGTTGTGGTTATCCCCACCAACCGTCCCATCTTGCGTGACGACCGTGAGGATTTGATCTACAAGACCAAGCGAGAGAAGTACAACGCCGTAATCGATGAGATTGTTCGTCTCGTTAATGAGAATCGTCCCGTACTGGTTGGTACCACATCGGTTGAGATTTCAGAGCTTTTGAGCCGTATGCTTAAGTTGCGCGGCATCAAGCATAATGTCCTCAATGCAAAGCAGCACCAGCTCGAGGCTCAGATCGTTGCCGAGGCTGGTCGCTCAGGTCAGGTTACTATCGCCACAAACATGGCAGGTCGTGGTACAGATATCAAGCTTTCACCCGAGGCTAAGGCCGCAGGCGGTTTGGCTATCATTGGTACAGAGCGCCACGAGAGCCGTCGTGTTGACCGTCAGTTGCGAGGTCGTGCAGGACGTCAGGGTGACCCCGGTTCATCACAGTTCTTCGTATCACTGGAGGACGACCTGATGCGTCTGTTCGGTTCGGAGCGTATCGCTGCGATGATGGATAAGATGGGTATTCAGGAGGGCGAGGTTATCCAGGCCTCAATGATGACCAAGGCCATCGAGCGTGCGCAGAAGAAGGTCGAGGAGAACAACTTCGGTATCCGTAAGCGTCTGCTTGAGTATGATGATGTAATGAACTCACAGCGTGAGGTTATCTATACACGTCGTCGTCACGCCCTATATGGCGAGCAGATCGAGATCGACTTGAACAACATCATGTGCGACTATGCCGAGAGCTTCATGGAGGCTCACGAGGGCATGGACTACGAGTCATTCTCATTCGAGCTTATCCGCGAGGTTGCTTTGCAGCCCTCATTCGATGAGGCGACGTACAATGCCGCCAAGCCCAAGGAGATTGTAGCGTGGATCGTAGAGGATCTGCACAACCTCTTTGCACGTCGCCAGAAGGCCGTTGCAGATACCGTACGCAAGACCATGGAGGTGATCTACAAGGAGAACGAGCTGATGATGGATCGCGTAATGCACTTCCCCATCACCGATGGTCACCTTGGATTCCACGTTCCCGTATCGCTGGAGCGTTGCAAGGCTTCGGATGGCATGGATATCTATAAGGTATTTGCCAAGATTGTACTCTTCACCACTATCGACGACGCATGGCGTGAGCACTTGCGCGAGATGGATGAGTTGCGCCAGAGCGTACAGAATGCACAGTATGAGCAGAAGGATCCGCTGTTGATCTACAAGCTGGAGTCATACGAGCTCTTCTCTAAGATGTTGCAGAAGGTAAATCGCGAGGCATTGGGTATTCTCAACAAGGCCTATATCCCTACTCGCGAGAACAACCCCGACGCTGTTCAGCAGGAGCGCCAGCAGAAGGCAAAGGTGGATGTGAACAAGTTGCAGGCATCACGCATGGCTGCCGCAGCTGCAGCTGGTCAGGCCGAGAAGTCGAAGCCCGCACCCATCAAGGTTGAGAAGAAGGTGGGCCGCAATGACCCCTGCCCCTGCGGTAGCGGAAAGAAGTACAAGCAGTGCCACGGTAAAGGAATGTAATTGATATGGGATACCAGGAGGAGAAACAACGTCAGTTAGATATGCGCTACCTGCGTATGGCTCGCGTATGGGCAGAGAACTCATACTGCGTACGCCGTCAGGTGGGTGCGCTCATAGTAAAGGATAAGATGATTATCTCGGATGGCTACAATGGTACGCCGTCGGGCTTTGAGAATATCTGCGAGGATGAAGTAACGGGCAAGACAAAGCCCTACGTTCTGCACGCTGAGGCCAACGCCATTACTAAGGTTGCCAAGAGCGCCAACAACTGCGATGGATCTACTCTATATATTACAGCTGCGCCCTGCATAGAGTGTTCCAAGCTGATTATTCAGGCAGGAATCAAACGCGTTGTATATTGCGATGACTACCGCTCGGAGGATGGCTTAAAACTCCTGCAGCGAGTGGGCATTGAATGTGTAAAGTGCGAGATAGAGTAAAGTAAACAAAAAAAAGGTTGCCCGCTGGGCAACCTTTTTTATCTTCTAGAACGGCAGATCGTCGGGATCATCCTGCGGTGCAGGAATTGATGACGACGGAGCGGGCTGAGCGGGCTGAGTTGCGGGTTGTGCATATGCGTTTGTGGCCTGAGGCTGAGCATATCCACCTGCCTGAGACTGTGCACCCTGCTGACCTTCAGAACGACGACCGAGGAGCTTCATATCATCGGCCATAATCTCCGTAGTATAGCGCTTGATATTATCCTTATCG
This sequence comes from Alistipes sp., assembly GCA_017628595.1. Taxonomy (GTDB): domain Bacteria; phylum Bacteroidota; class Bacteroidia; order Bacteroidales; family Rikenellaceae; genus Alistipes. The sequence continues at coordinate 8,249 of JAGBYV010000261.1, read as the reverse complement.
GTCCACTCACGGGTGCGCAGACGGCCCTCAATATAGAGCTGGCTACCCTTACGCACATAGCGATCTACAACATCGGCCAAACCACGCCACAAGGTGATGGTATGCCATTCGGTATAGTCTGAAGTTTCGTTTGTCTGACGATTATAAATACGCTCGGTTGTAGCCAAACGCACGCGAGCAACCTTCACGCCCGACTCCGTAGTGCGAATCTCGGGATCAAGGCCTACATTGCCCACCAAAATAACTTTGTTTACCATATATTCTACGATTTTCTTAATTTTCAAACACTTTGCGCCATACGGCTATGCATCCAGATGCACCTTACCCTCAAGATCCTTCTTCAATGTGCCGAGGAAATCATCATCCGAGCCCTCAAGGAACTCAACCTTCAGTGGCTGATAGAATAGTCGCTCACGCATAATGTCGGGCACACGGCGACTACGACGCAGCTTAACAGCATCCTTCTCCGTAGTGAGCAACATAGCCTGCGGATACTTTTCCAGCAGAGCTACGATACGCTCAATATCCGAGACTGAATAGACATGATGATCCGAGAAGTTGAGCTTTGCTTTCACATCGTACTGCTTGCGCACGCCCGCAACAAAGGCCTTGGGATTACCTATGCCGGACATGGCAATAACCTGATCACCATAATTGAGCACATTGGGCGTTTGGAACAACGATACTGCCTTTGTCGGCACCACGCGGGTGAAATATACCTTCTGGTAAGCAATCTTATGCAACTCCTTGCGCCACATACGCTGCGCAATAGGCTGCATATCGGCAGGACACTTCGTCACGATGAAATAGTGAGCACGATCAAGCGACGACACCTTGTCGCGCAGGGTACCTGCGGGCAGGAAGTCATCCTCATAATATGGGCGAGTAGAGTCCACAATCACCACATTGATACGTGCTTCGACATGGCGGTGCTGGAATCCATCATCCATCACGACAAGATTTATCTCGGGGTGCTCACGCATGATGCGCTCCATAGCCTCAACTCGCTTCTCGCACACAACAACCAGCGCATCGGGATATTTGAGCTTGATCTGCAACGGCTCATCGCCCACATCACGATACGACGACGAGGTCTTAACCTCGAGATAACCCTTCGTGCGACGGCCATAACCGCGCGAAAGCAGAGCCACATTGTAGTGCGACTGCATATAACCCACAATCATCTCGGCCGTAGGTGTTTTGCCCGTACCACCGACTGTGATATTTCCCACACAAATGATAGGAACAGGGAACGAATGACTCTTCAACAAACCGCAATCGAACATCCAATGACGAATAGTTATCGCCATTCGATAAGGATAAGATAGCAACTTAAGAAGAAATTTCATCTGTTTTCGGTTTGTTCTTTTACGAAACAAAATTGGCCAAAACGTTCGCCAAATGATATAATTCGGTCAAAGATAACCATTTATTTGCAACATTCCAACGCAAATTTCGTTTTTTATCCAAACAGTAGCCTATTTTAACAAAAGAACCATCCTAAATATCAAAAATTTTATTAATTTTGTGATACAATGAAACGATTTATATACTCAATACTTACACTCCTGCTCTTCCTGCCTGCGGCGTGCCGCAACGAGCGTTCGGCTGAAGAAAACATCCAGCAAACGGAAGAGCCACAACACACTATGCTGTTCGGCATCATAGCCGACAATTATCATACCGAATCGGGAACCATTGCTCAGGGCGAAACCCTTGGCAAGCTTCTTGGTCGCTATGGTGTTTCGGCTGCAACGGTAGATCGTCTGGACAAAGCTGCAAAGGATATTTTCCCATTACGACAGATTCGCGCAGACAGACCTTACACCGTATTTCTGGCACAGGATTCCACCACAGGCAACCGTCTGGATTATTTTGTATATGAGAAGGATTTGATCGAATATGTTGTCTTTGGTTTTAAGAACGACAGCATCACCATATCTACTGGCGAGAAGGATGTAACCATCCGCCGACAGATGCGCTCATCGGTAATTGAGTCTTCGCTCTGGGGCGCTATCATGCGCGACAATCTGCCATATGCTCTTGCTGCAGAACTCGAGGAGATATATCAGTGGACGGTTGATTTCTTCGGCATCCAGAAGGGGGATAACTTCACCGTTATCTACGACGAGAAACTTATCGATACCATGCACGTAGGCATTGGCCGTATATGGGGTGCCAAGTTCAGCCATGCCGGCAAGGAGGTATATGCCATTCCGTTCCAGCAGGGAGATAAAGTACAATATTGGGAGTACAATGGAGCATCACTGCGTAAGCAGCTACTCAAAGCTCCGCTAAAGTTCACCCGCGTCAGTTCGCGATTCTCGCGCTCGCGTCTGCATCCCGTACACCGAGTGTATCGCCCTCACCTTGGCGTAGATTATGCTGCCCCATCGGGTACTCCCGTACACGCTGTAGCTGATGGCGTCGTATCGTTCAAGGGCTGGAGTGGCGGTGGCGGCAATACGCTGCGCATCAAGCATGCCGGCAACCTTGAGACGGGCTATCTGCATCTGCGAGGTTTTGCAAAGGGCATCAACAAGGGCACTCGCGTAAAGCAGGGAGACCTGATTGGATACGTGGGCAGCACGGGCACCTCGACAGGCCCGCACCTGGATTACAGAATATGGAAGAATGGTGTCAACATTGACCCTCTGAAGGTTCCGCAGGAGCCGGCAGAGCCTATCGCCGAGCAGAACAAGGCTGCATTTGAGCAAATCCGCGACCGCATCGTTGCCGAGCTCAATGGTACAGCTTCGCCCGATATGATTGTGACAAGCCTTGAGCCTGTGGCAGCCGATAGCGCTGCCGTGGCAGTTACTCCCGAAAAGAAATAGATATGAATGTAGATAAGAAGATCGAGCGTTTCATCTCGAAGCATCATGTACTGACGCTTGCTACCTCAACACTCAATGGCGAGCCATACTGTTGCAATTGTTTTTATGCATACGACGCAGAATCGGCGGCATTCATATTTACCACCGACTCTACGACCCATCACGGGCAGATGATGCTGCAGAACAGCGCCGTGGCAGCATCCATCGTTCTTGAGACTCGTACCGTAGGCAAGGTGCAGGGTTTGCAGATTACGGGACAAGCCGTAGAGGCCAGGGATGGCGATCGCCTCACCTATATCAAGGCCTTTCCCTATGCTGCCGTAGCAGATCTGTCGCTATGGCGTTTGGAGGCCAAGATGATGAAACTTACTGACAATACACTCGGATTCGGCAAGAAACTTATATGGCAAAAAGAGGAGTAATAATCGTTGCCGGCGGCGCGGGCCGCCGTATGGGAGCTACCCTGCCCAAGCAGTTTATGATGCTGGGCAATGAACCGATACTGGCGCGTTCGATAAATCGCATACATGAGGCTCTGCCGGCAGCAGAGATTGTTGTCGTATTACCCAGGGAGCACGTCGAACTATGGCGAAATATTGCGGCACGTTTTGAGGTTGCCGAGCACAAGATCGCTCTCGGCGGACAGGAGCGTTTCCACTCCGTTCGCAACGGATTGCAGGCTCTAAGCCAGGATGTGGAGTATGTTGGCATACATGACGGCGTACGCCCCTTGGCATCGAAAAAGTTAATTATTCGCCTTATGCTTGAGGCCGAACAACATCCGGCCGTAATCCCGGTAGTAGCTCCACCCGACTCGTATCGCGTAGTAGAGGGCGAGCACTCTCATATCATCGACCGCTCGACGCTGCGCATAGTGCAGACTCCGCAGGTATTCCAGGCCGCAACACTACTCAAGGCCTACGAGCAGCCGTTCAGTGCGGCGTTTACCGATGATGCTTCGGTAGTTGAGATGGCCGGAGAGAAGATTACACTTGTGGAGGGCGAACGCGAGAACATAAAGATTACAACACCGGCAGATATGATTATTGCCGAAGCCATAATCAAGGCTCAAGATGAGGAGTAGCTTTAGATACCATTTCGATCGTCGAACCATCATCGTCTCCATCCTCGCACTTGTACTCTGTGCGGGCGGAGCTGTATTGCTCTATATGCTCTATATGGGAGGATTCTTCTCGGCGTGGTTCGTGTCTTTTGTGATGGCTATCTTTGCTCTGATGATACTCTCCATCCCGCGACGCATAATCCTGCTTGATAATAAGCTGGAGATTCAGTGCGTGTTCGACATCACCGAAATCGACTTACAGGAGATTAGTCGCATACGCAAGGTGAGCAACCGCCGCCTGCGCTGGACCATGCTACTCTTCTGCAGTTCTGGATTTTGTGGCTATTATGGTAAATTCTTCGATCTGAAGGAGTTTGAAGTCATCACGATTTACTCGTCGGAGTGGAATAACTTTGTCGAGATTACCGACATCTACGATTCAAGAATATACGTATCATGCCGCGATGCCGATGAGCTTATCGCAGCTGTACGCTCACGACAGCAGACAATCGAATAACTATGGTAATAGTATTTACAACCAAGCGCAACGAGATTCGTAACGTTGAGTACTCATTCTCCTCTACACCATACGGAGAGATGCTCACTGCATGGTGCGGAGATTGGCTATGCTACGCAACATTCACCCAGTATCTTACTCGCGAGGTTGCACTTAGCAAGCTACAGAGGCTCTTCCCTCGGGCCACATTTACCCTTACCAACCGACAGGAGAATCCTATAACGACACCACCACGTCGCATACTGCTTGCCGGCACCCGCTTTCGCCATGATGTATGGCGCGCGCTGCTTAATATGCCATATGGTTCTACGATGACCTACTCTGAACTTGCTGCCACGGCGGGCCACAAGAGTGCCGTACGCGCTGTGGCCACAAGCGTGGGATGCAATCCGATAAGTGTAGTGGTGCCATGCCACCGAATACTACCCTCATCGGGAGGCATCGGCAACTATCACTCTGGCAAAGAGATCAAGCGCAGCCTACTACAAGCCGAGGCATCAGCCTAACGCCACATCAAGCATCATCATCAGCGCAAAACCCAAAGCCACACCTATGGTCGCCACATTGGAGTGACGGCCGCTCTGTGATTCCGGGATCAGCTCCTCAACAACAACATATATCATAGCGCCGGCAGCAAATGCCAGCAGATAGGGCAAGACTGGTTGCAGCAGATCGATCAAAAGGATGGTTGCCAATCCCGCCAGCGGCTCCACAACGCCCGACCCTACGCCATAGCCAAAGGCTTTCCAGCGACTCTTTACGCTCTCCTTCAGCGGCATATAGACAATGGCTCCTTCCGGAAAATTCTGAATAGCAATACCAAGCGATAAAGCCAGAGCTCCCGCCATGGTAATACCCGCACTCTCCGACATAGCACCAGCCAGCACCACGCCGACGGCCATACCCTCGGGGATGTTGTGCAAAGTAACTGCCAGAAAGAGCATTGTCGAGCGACCAAGACCCGCCTTCACACCCTCAGGCTCTGCCGAATCAAGATGCAGGTGCGGCACCAATGTGTCAAAAATCAGAAGTGAAAACATACCCGCCAGAAAACCCACAACGGCAGGCAGCCACGCCACACCCCCACTCTCGGCCGTCATATCAATCGAGGGGATAAGGAGCGACCACACCGATGCGGCAATCATCACTCCCGATGCAAAACCGAGCAACAGTTTCTGCACCCATGCCGACATTCTGTCGCGCAGCAGAAAGACCATCGCAGCACCGAGAGCCGTACCGATAAAAGGCAGCAACAGACCGTATATCACTTCACGCTGTATCATCTATCGCAACTTCTCAAGATAATCCACAAACGCCGAGAAATCGGTGTGGGAATCAACAAAAGCATCGTACGAAAACTCATTATCGCCCTCTTCGGGAACATCCGAGACCATCTTGATGACAACCACAGGCAGGTCGAAGAGTTCGGCAGCCTGGCATATTGACGTAGCCTCCATATCGAAGAGAGCCGACTCAACGCCCATCTTAGCCTTGACCGAGCGGATCATATCGCCATCAACAAACGAGTCACCCGTAAGCACCATAGCATCATCGTGTCCCAGCAGAGGATGCGGATCGGTGAGTTCAGGGACAAAGTCGCCAGGAATACGACAGTCGTAATAACGAGCCACGCGCGGTGCTACGATATCACCTCTCTGGCGGCCAATCGTAGAAGCGGCATAGCCAACAATAGCCACACGGTCGAAGTCACCATTTGCCCGCGCTATTGCCAATGCTGCACCAGCGGCCGACAACGCCTTGCCCACTCCCGTACGGGCTACCGTATAACTGTTCTTCAACCCCTCGCGCTCAACTGCCACAGACATATTGCGGTACTCACGCTCGGTGGGGGTAATTACCAAATATCTCATTACCAGGCGTAGTTATAGATTGAACCTATGCCTGCTGCCTCGGCCTGCTCACGAGTATAAAGACAACGCATATACTTTGCCATCGCTTCGTTGGTAGCCGCCACGGCAAACAGACCGGGATTACCGCACTGTACTTCGTTAAGACCTACAATATCATCCTTCGACTTGAGAGGGAATACCTGCTTGTATACGCCAGCCAACGCCTCACGGATCTGCTCGGCCGAAACGTTGTTCATAGTCGAGAGGTAGAAACCTGTCTTGCAACCCATCGGGCAGAACGACACAATGCTCTTACCGATAACGGGATCCAGGCGCAAATAGTAGGCCATCAGATGCTCGATGGTGTGTACCTCACCCGAGCCAAGGGGCGAATGGTCCATAGGAGCGCAGAAGCGCATATCCCACGAATGTACGGCCAACTCATCGTTGATTGTATATACCGAACGCAAATAGAGGCCCTCCTTAAGGGTCAAATGATCAACATCAAAAGATGATACAACTGATTTTTTCATAACTTTATGTTTTATTATTTTCTATTCTTTCTTAACGGGTGATTTACGATCGAAGAAGGGGCTCTTCGAAGAGGAGCTGAGCGGTATAGCAAAGACCATATCGGCATCCTCCAGCACTCCCATGCGCTTGGCCACCCAACCAGCCGAGAAGAGCACACGCGAATCAAGACGATAATCGGCAATCTTCGAGCAGGCCGCACCTATGGCAATACCCACATCAATGGCATTCATCACACAAGGCACATCCTTGGGTTTGGCCTCACACGTAGCCGAGCCACAATAGCCACAATTCAGGGCACACACCTCCGACGGATTGCGTGTTCCGATCAACAGCAGAGCCTGCGCCTGTAGGATATTGGCAGCATCACGCAACAGGAACTTAAGTCCCGACTCCTCGCTCACCTGAAGCATCATATTCGACAACCGCACTATATCATCATCCGTCAGCATGGCAATCTCCACAAGGTCACGACCCTTCGCCTTGGGCGCTGTACGCGCCGCAACCATCACCGCCTCGGCCAGAGCCTTAACTGTTTCTGTTCGCAAATCTCTCTCATTGTAAATCATAACTCATAAGATTTATTGGGGATAAAATTACAATTTTTTATCCTTTCTGCAAAGCATCGGCCACACATTTCACCATGCGATGGCATACTTTAGCCGTTGGCTTGTTTTTTGCTCTCCACCAAACAAAGACAAAACATTTGCTATGGAGAAGATTACAATTTACCAATTCACCGACCCCGTATGTGTATGGTGCTGGGGCAACGAGCCGGTAATGAGAGCCATAGACTACCTCTACGGCAATAAGGTGGGCGTAGAGTATATCATGGGCGGACTAATCGAGGAGATAACCACGCTCTACGATCTGAAGGGCTCGAAACGGCAAATAATCGAACGCGCCAACTCAATCATGGCTGAGCATTGGCTCTCGGCATCCGAGCGACACGGCATGCCCGTCAACACTCGTCACATGGCGCTTTTCAGCGAACGTTATCCGTCGAGTTTCCCACAAAGCATCGCATACGAAGCAGCTCGTCGCATTGACTCAACTGCCGCAAAACGTATGCTCAGACGAATCCGTGAGGCTACATTTATCGAGGCTCGACGCACATCGCAGATAGACGTTCTCATAGAACTTGCTGCCGAAGTGGGTATTGATGCAGCGCGGTTTATAGATGAATATACCGCAGGGGAGGCTCAGAGCGACTTCACTCAATCACGCATGAAGTGCCGCCGTAATGGCATAACGGGATTCCCGTCATACCTCATAAAGAGAGCCTCAACGAAGTTTTCCCTCGGCGGCTATCAAAATATAAGTACATTCCACACCATCATCGCAAGGCTCAGCGAAGGCAAAATAAAGCCCCGCCGTCTAGGTCCGTCGCTTGCCAACGTTACAGATTTCATGCGACGCTATCAAACCGCCTATCCCGTAGAGATAGAGGT
>JAGBYV010000260.1 GCA_017628595.1 Alistipes sp. | reverse complement strand
CGATGCCGAGAACTTCGAGATACCCGACATTGACATCACGCCACCCAGCATCTGAGCCGAGTAGTACTCTGCATCAGAGAACACAGCCGCACCACCGTCAGAGATAGCCTCAACGCCGATGTTGTCGGCCTGGTAGGGGGTCTGCTTGATTACAACCTTAATGCCATTTGCCAGAGTCCACTCCGTAAAGCCGAGTGACTCATCCTTTACACTCTTTACCACCTTTGAACCCTTCAGTGCGCTCTCGTCAGAGATCAGAGGCTCCTTAACCACGTTGTCCTTGAAAGGCTCAACATCGGCAGCCACGGCAGCCTTCAGTGCGCCAACAAGCTCAGCCTCGGTGGGGACAGCAACGCCATCCTTAACGGGAGAGTTAGCCACGATAACAACATTCTTCATGGGCTCGTACATCTGCTTAACGGTAGCATTGATCATCTCGCACGAGATCATCTCCACGAGCTGCTTATCCAACTGGTACTCGGTTTCGAAGTCGTAGATGGGTGTACCCATGCGGAAGTTGTCGATATAACGGTTTGCAAAATATGAGTGGCGACGGTCCTCGCGGCTGTTGTAGCCCAGCTCGATATCGGCAAGGATATTATTCTTGGCACGCTCCCACTCACCCTCGGTGAAACCGTGGCGACGCATACGCTCCATCTCGGTCAAAAGGGCCTTGTAACCATCCATAATCTTGCCATCCTGTGTTACAACCTGACCAACAGAGACCTCCAGCGTAGGAACAATACCGAACGATGAGGCGGGCTCGAAGACAGCCTGCACGAAGGGTGCATCGGGCTTGCGGGCGATGTCAGACAAACGCTCGTTGATCATCTCCGTGATGTATGACTTGAGGATATTGGTCAACTCATAGAGCATCGTGTTGTTCATCTCCTTGGGCATAGCCTGCGACTTATACATAATCATAAGGCTTGACTGCTGCATCTCGGGATCAGCATATACGCTTACGATGGGCTCATCGTTGTCGGGCACAACAATAACATCCTTCTTGGCTGCATCTGCCGCTGCGGCGGGGATGTCGGCCATGATGGTCTTGATCTTCTGCTCAACCTTGTCCACGTCGATATCACCCACAACAACTACGGTCTGGTAGTCGGGGCGGTACCACTTGTTGTAGAAGGCGCGGAGGTCGCTGTGATCGAAGCCCTCCAAACCCTCAAGATAACCGATAAGGTTGCGGTGCTCGTAGAGCGTACCCTTACCGATGGCCTTGATCATGGCGATCTGCGAACGCCACTGTGCGCCGTCACGTGTACGCAACTCCTCCTTGATAACGCCACGCTCCGAGTCGATCTCCTTGGGATCGAGCGTGATGAAGTGTGACCAGTCGTGAAGAATCATAAGCGTAGAGTCAACAACGCTCTCGCGTGCTACGGGAACATCGGTCATGTAGTACTGGGTGTAGTCCCACGATGTACCTGCATTGAGGTTGGCACCGAACTTAACGCCGATCTTCTCCAGATACTCGATCAGCGACTTGCCGGGGTAGTTCTTCGTGCCGTTGAAGGCCATGTGCTCGAGGAAGTGAGCCAGACCCTGCTGGTTGTCGCCCTCCTGGATAGCGCCTACATCGTGCAGGATGTAGAACTCGGCCATACCCTTGGGCTTCTCGTTGTGGCGGATGTAGTAGGTGAGTCCATTCTCCAACACACCCTTACGCACTGCGGGATCAGCGGGCAGTTGCTGCTGCAACTCCATCTGCGCCTGCGCCGTGAAGGTTACGCCCATCATAAGGGCCATAACCATAAAAATAAATCTCTTCATAGTAAGTATTAATTGCTGTTTTTTGTATCTTTTGGTTTCTTGTGTATGCAGGTTCCTGTGATGAGTCCTACGAGCATTCCGATGCCGGCAAATACATTGGTACGGCCGGGGAAAAACAGACCCACCACTGCACCAGCGGCCAGACCGATAACCATACCCAGCGCCATATAGGTTTTTACCTCAACGACCTCGGTATGCTGCTTGGCCTCATCCATAAGCACCTCGTCTTCGCTCTTCTTGGGGGTATCATCGCCCTCGAAGGCACTCTCATCGACAAAAGGATTTTTATATTTTATCTTTTTCTCTTTATTTTCGTCCATGGTCTATAATATTAGTCGCTAAACCAACGACATTTGCTACAAATTTCGTTTATTTTTTTTAACGGACAATACTTTTTTTCACTTTTTTGCTCGCGCGCGTACGAAAAACCATCATTTAAGCGTTATAATGGCAAGAAAAAGATGATAATCTATAGAAAAAAAACGGTTTTATCTTAACAAGCATAAGAAAATAAGCCTATATTTGCAATAGAATATAAACCTAACAACAATAAGTCATGAACGTTAATAATTTGATGGCAGATCTCGAGCGCAAACACCCCGGTGAGAGCGAGTATCTGCAGGCAGTACGCGAAGTATTGGAGTCTATCGAGGAGGTTTACAACGACCATCCCGAATTTGAGAGCGCAAAGATCGTAGAGCGCATGGTTGAGCCCGACCGCATCATCACCTTCCGCGTGACTTGGGTTGACGACAAGGGTGAGATCCAGACCAATCTGGGTTATCGTGTGCAGTTCAACAGCGCCATCGGCCCCTACAAGGGCGGTATCCGTTTCCACGCAGCGGTGAACCCCTCAATGTTGAAGTTCCTCGGTTTCGAGCAGACCTTCAAGAATGCACTTACTACGCTTCCTATGGGTGGCGCAAAGGGTGGTTCGGACTTCAGCCCCAAGGGTAAGTCTGACGCCGAGATTATGCGTTTCTGCCAGGCCTTCATGCTTGAATTGTGGCAGAACATCGGTCCCGACACCGACGTACCCGCAGGTGATGTGGGCGTAGGCGGTCGTGAGATCGGTTACATGTACGGTATGTACAAGAAGCTCGCTCGCGAGTACAACACTGGTGTTTTGACCGGCAAGGGTCTTACATGGGGCGGTTCGTTGGTTCGTCCCGAGGCTACCGGCTACGGCGCACTCTACTTCGTAGAGCACATGCTGCACGAGGCTGGCAAGTCAATCGAGGGTAAGACTGTAGCTATCTCAGGCTTCGGTAACGTAGCGTGGGGTGCAGCACAGAAGGCTACCGAGCTTGGTGCAAAGGTTATCGCCATCTCTGGTCCCGACGGTGTTATCTACAACCCCAACGGAATGACCGCAGAGAAGATCGATTATATGCTGGAGTTGCGTGCATCGAACCGCGACATCGTTGCTCCCTTCGCAGAGCGCTTCCCCGATGCAACATTCATCCCCGGCAAGAAGGCATGGAGCATCAAGTGCGATATCGCACTCCCCTGCGCATTCCAGAACGAGCTTACGGGCGAGGATGCAAAGGAGCTTCTGGCAAATGGCACATGGTGCGCAGCCGAGGTATCGAATATGGGTTGTACACCCGAGGCTATCGCTGCTTTCCAGCAGGCTGGTATCCTCTTCGCTCCTGGTAAGGCTGTAAATGCTGGTGGTGTGGCTACATCAGGCCTGGAGATGACTCAGAACGCACAGCACCTCTCTTGGTCGGCTGAGGAGGTTGATCAGAAGTTGCACTACATCATGTCGCAGATCCACGCCGCTTGCGTACGCTACGGCGAGCAGCCCAACGGCTATATCAACTACGTTAAGGGTGCCAACATCGCAGGTTTCATGAAGGTGGCACAGGCTATGTTGGAGCAGGGTGTGATCTAAAAGATTTGCTTTGCAATATAATTGAAAAGGTGTCCAATTGCTGGGCACCTTTTTTGTTTTATATCTTCTCCAGAATTCTCCTCACGGCCGGTATCTTCATTATGGGGAGTACGACGCACGTTGGCAGTAGATAACAAACCGCCGCCTCGAGCTTGGTCAACAAGCCCGGCAGGCAACGCCTGCGACCGCGATGCATAGCCCTTAGGGCCATGCGCGCCACATCCTCGGCCGAGAGCATCAGTCCACAACGACGCAGCCACAGACGTGTGTCGGCATCCAAATTGTACAACGGAGTATCAACGGCCGATGGGAATACCGTTGTGACACTCACGCCACTGCCTCGCAGCTCACACCATAGCGAGTCGGCAAAACTCTTGAGATAGGCCTTCGTGGCGGCATAGTGCGAGATGGTGGGATATGGAGTCCACGCCGTGATGGATGACATGAGGAGAATATGTCCTCTGCCGCGTTGTATCATATCCTGCGAAAAGAGTCGGCAGAGCAGCGTCGGCGTGGTGCAGTGCAGCGTAATTATCTTCTCAAGCGACGGCAGCGCCGTGCGGGCAAGAGTTGAAAAGAGCAACATACCGGCATTGCTGATCAGAACCGATACATCCATCTCCTTTACGCGGGCATAGACCTCCTCGGCAGCACCCTGGCGGGCAAGATCGGCATAGATGGGCAGAGTGTGCACGCCATACTGCGTGGCCAGGCGTTCGGCTACACGGCAGTTCTCGTCAGATTGATTGCCCACGAGTATGAGGTTATACCCCTCGGCAGCCAGCTGACGGGCGTACTCGAGTCCGATACCCGACGAGGCGCCTGTTACAAGTGCATATTCGTTTCTCATTTTTCTTGCGTTGCGAGGGTAAATATAGTAAATTTGCAGAAAACTACCACACGATGGCAAAAGAGATAGAACGCAAATTTTTGGTGCAGGGTGACTTCGAACCCCACGCCACTACATCATATCGCATCGAGCAGGGCTACATCGCAGCCACTGCCGACCTTACCGTACGAGTACGCATACGCGACGAGGAGGCCTTCCTTACCATCAAGGGACGCAGCGACAAGGCTGGCCTTGAGCGAGATGAGTGGGAGTGGCCAATCGGCGTGGAGGAGGCTCGCTCGCTGCTGCGATTCAGCGCAGGCGCGATTGAGAAGACCCGATACATCGTTCCCTTTGAGGGGCACACCTTTGAGGTGGATCGCTTCTATGGCGCAAACGAAGGCCTTGTGATGGCCGAGGTGGAGCTGTCATCGCGCGACGAGGAGTTCTCTCGTCCCGAGTGGCTGGGCGAGGAGGTGACGGGCGATGTGCGTTACTACAACTCTCAACTGCTTAAAAAACCCTTTACGAAATGGCAAAAATAATCACTCTTTGTGCGTTTATATTTTCGCTGATGCTGCCCTTCCATGCCGAGGCGCAGCAGCCAGACTTCAACGCCCTGATGGAGCAGCAGGGGCTGGTCGATGTGCAGCAGCTGGACAGCGAAATTAAGGTAGAACTGAAGTACGCCACCGAGGATAACTTCGTGGGTGAGAATATGTATGGCTCGCTCACTACGGCCTACCTTCTGCCACACTTCGCCCAGAAGGTTGTGCGAGCGCAAAAGATTCTGCGTGAGCGATATCCCGACTACTCGCTCCTGATCTACGATGCGGCACGCCCCATCAGCGTACAGCGCCGTATGCGACGGGCTGTGGAGGGCACTCCTCTGGAGATTTATGTTGCCGATGGCACTCGCGGAGGACGCCACAACTATGGCGTGGCGGTAGATCTTACGATTGTTGACAAGACGGGGACGCCGCTCGATATGGGAGCCAAGTTCGACCACTTTGGCGAGGAGGCGTGGGTCGGCAATGATGCCGATGTGACGCTGGCGGCATACAAGGCATATGTAAAGAAGCAGCAGGAGCGGGGCCTGATATCGGCCAAGGCTGCCGCCAACCGCATATTACTTCTTGAGATTATGGATGCCGTGGGATTACGCCCCTACGTGAAGGAGTGGTGGCACTATCAGGAGCGTATATCGATGAGCGCCACGCGCGAGAGGTATAAGTTGCTGGACTTTTAATAAAAAGAGGTTGCAAACAATGTTGCAACCTCTTTTCTATCTATTATTTGTCTTTACGTTTTTCTATCTGACGTTTAAGTACATCCTTGGCGCTTTCGATAGCCTCCTCGAAGGTATGAGCCTGCTCCTCGACGCGGATGTCGCCACCGGGCAGGCGCAGCGTAATCACTGCGATTTTGTTTCCCTTCTCGTCGTCTTTCTCCAACTTCAACACTACATCAACACCCGTAGCATCCTCTGCTACACGGTCCAACTTGGCTAATTTCTTCTCGATGAATTCGATCAACTTCTGGCTGGCATCGAATTTCACTGACTGAATCTGTACGTTCATAGCCTTCAAATTT
>JAGBYV010000259.1 GCA_017628595.1 Alistipes sp. | reverse complement strand
CTGCAACCACTCGTAGAGTGTCAGGCCCATAGTATCCTTTGCCCATGCGGCATCCTCGGCAGCCAAAGCACACGCCGACACAGCATCCTTATCGCGCACATAGTCACCAGCAAGGTAGCCGAAGCTCTCCTCGCCACCGCCGATATACTTAGCCGTAGCCTCGTTCTCGCGGATAATCTTTGCGATGTATGTAAAGCCTGTAAGACAGTCGTAGCACTTAACACCGAAGTGAGCCGCCACGGCATTTGCCATCTGCGAGGTAACGATAGTCTTGATAACATACTGATTACCATCCAACTCGCCACGCTCGGCCCAACGTGTAAGCTGATAGCTGAGCAAGAGAGCCAAAGTCTGGTTACCATTCAAGAGCACATACTCACCCGAACCCGTACGCAACGCTACGCCAATACGGTCGGCATCGGGATCGGTAGCCAGCACCAGATCGGCACCCTCCTTACGACCGAGCTCCATAGCCTGCAACATAGTCTTACGCTCCTCGGGGTTGGGCGACTCGACGGTGGGGAAGTTGCCATCAACGACAGCCTGCTCGGGCACAACGAAGACATTAGAGAAGCCGAACTCCTTGAGTGCCATAGGTACCAGACGTACACCCGCGCCGTGCAGGGGCGTATATACGATCTTCATATCGTGATACTTTGCCACACTCTCGGGCGAGAGCTGAATATCGTTCTTGATGCGGTCGATATAGCGCTTATCGAAGCTCTCATCCAGAATAGTAATATTCTCAGGGTTCTGACCTGTGAGCACCTGCGAATTCTGGGTAATCTTAGCAACCTCCTCGATGATGTTCTTATCGTGCGGGGGAGTAACCTGTGCGCCATCGCTCCAGTAGGCCTTGTAACCGTTGTACTCCTTGGGGTTGTGCGATGCGGTGATCACCACGCCAGAGTGGAGCTCGAGCTCGCGAATTGTGAAGCTGAGCTCGGGCACGGGACGCAGATCATCGAACAGATACACCTGGAAGCCATTTGAGGCAAAGATGTCGGCTACACGCTCAGCAAAAAGGCGTGAATTATTACGGCTGTCGTGTGCCACAGCAACACGCACCTGCTCGCCCTCGAAGGTCTTCTTAAGGTAGTTGGCCAAACCCTGTGTTGCAGTACCTACCGTGTAGATATTCATACGGTTACTACCCACGCCCATAATACCGCGCAAACCTGCGGTACCAAACTCCATATCTTTATAGAAACTCTCGGTGAGTTCCTTTTTATCGTTGTCAATCAAATATTTAACCTGCGCTTTAGTAGCCTCATCGTAATCTCCGTCCAACCACGCCTGGGCTTTCGCCATTACAATCTGATCTAATTCGTTTGTCATCGCGTTATAAGTTTTATCTATAATTAATATGCTCTACTCAAGTAATTTTTGATACACAAATATACAACTTTTTTTTCAATTATTCAATATCAGCGAGTTAAAAATAGCGCCCCAAAAAAGTATTATTTTTCTATATATAAAAAAAGATAAAAAACAAGCGCTCGCGAGAATTATTTTAACAAAATTATTCACAACTTTGCAATGTCAAAGGAAACAATCAGCGACAGTCGATTCTTTTCACTTGCCGCCTTCCACAAAGAGGCGGTATGAACAAGACTCGCTCCAAAGATAACACTTTTACTGATAAAAAACCGATTTTTTTTGTAAATATAATGGTAAACTCACAAACATACACCGAAGTATGGCAGGCTTGCCTGAATAAAATCAAGGAGCAGACTCCTCAAGAGGAGTTCTCTACTTGGTTTGCACCTATCAAGCCGCTGGAGTTCGACGGCACCAACCTCCGTTTGAAGGTGCCCAATGCGAGTTATGCCAAGTATATCGAGCAGAACTATCGCAAGATATTCCCCATTATATTACAGATGTTCGGCAAGCAGACTCGTCTTTACTACGCAATCCCCAACAGCGAGGAGAAGACAACAGCGGCGGCAAATGTCGATATGACACCCATTTCGCAGGTTGTAGCGCAGACTGACACACAGAACTTACCCAAGAATCCGTTTATTATCCCCGGTTTGAAGAAGCTCTCGATTGACCCGCAGCTCAACCCCAGATACACATTCTCT
>JAGBYV010000258.1 GCA_017628595.1 Alistipes sp. | reverse complement strand
CTCGGGGAAGAACTGCACGAAGAACGAGGTCATCAGCAGACGGATGTGCATACCATCCACATCGGCATCGGTTGCAATAATAACCTTGTTAAAACGCAGATTCTCCAAACCATCCTCAATATTCAAGGCCGCCTGCAAAAGGTTAAACTCCTCATTCTCATAGACCACCTTCTTCGTAAGACCATAACAGTTCAGCGGTTTACCACGCAAGCAGAATACCGCCTGTGTCATAGCATCGCGTGTCATCGTGATGGGACCCATTGCCGACAAACCCTCAGTAATGAAGATCATGGTCTTCTCCGACAGAGGATTCTTGCTATCGGTGAGGTGTACCTTGCAGTCGCGCAACTTACGATTGTTCACCGCCACCTTCTTTGCCGTCTCACGAGCCTTCTTCTGAATACCCGAGATAGCCTTGCGAGCCTTCTCATTCTCGGTGATCTTCTTCTGCAGCACCTGCGCTGTCTCGGGATGCTTGTGGAGATAGTTATCGAGGTTTGTTGCCAGGAAATCGCCCACAAATTGCTGCATCGACACGCCCGGAGCAATCTCCTTTGAGCCGAGCTTGATCTTGGTCTGCGATTCGAATACAGGATCATTCATACGAACCGACACCGCTGCAATGATAGACGTACGCACATCGGCCGGATCGTAATCCTTCTTCAGGAACTCCTTCACCACCTTTGCCACCGAGGCACGGAATGCAGCCTGATGCGTACCGCCCTGCGGCGTATACTGGCCATTGACAAATGAATAATAACTCTCGCCATAACCCGTACCGTGGGTAATTACCACATCGATATCGTCGCCCGAGAGATAGATGGGCGGATAGAGAGGCTCCTCCGAGAGGTTATCATTGACAAGATCCAACAGACCATTCTTCGAGACAAACTCCTGTCCATTGAGAATAATCTTCAGGCCAAGGTTCAGGTAGGTGTAGTTGCGCACCATCTGCTCCACATAATCCAGATTGTAGCTATACTGACCAAAGATCTGCTCATCCACACGGAAGCGAATCATCGTTCCATTGCGCTCCTCAACACCACTCTCCCAGCGGTCTGTTAGCTCCAGACCCTGTGAGAAGGTCACCGTATGTGCCTCGCCATCGCGCACCGAGCGCGCTGTAAACTCGCTCGAAAGCATATTCACGGCCTTCACACCCACACCATTCAAACCGACGGTCTTCTTGAAGGCATCGCCCTCATACTTTCCGCCTGTATTCATCTGGCTAACGGCTGCCGACAACGACTTAAGAGGGATGCCTCGACCATAGTCACGAACGGTCACAACGTTATCCTCGATCGTGATCTCGATCTTGTCGCCGGCGCCCATGATAAACTCGTCGATAGAGTTATCCACGGTCTCCTTGATAAGCACATAGATACCATCGTCAGGCTGCGAACCATCGCCCAGCTTGCCGATATACATACCCGGACGAAGACGCAGATGCTCTCGCGGAGAGAGGGTTTTGATGGCGTCATCGTCATACGCCACCGTCTGAATATTTTTATTCTTATCGATTGCCATAATCTTATCTACTCCATAACGCCGCAAAATAAATCATCAAAAGTGACAATTTGCGACACTCGGCTTTGTATCTTAACTATTTTTTCTCCGCTGCTACATCCTTGCGCAACTCTGCCAATGCCTCGACCATGCGTTCATGCACCTGCTGTGAGAGCTCCTTGGTACCCGTAGCGGCAACCGCCTCGGCCGATACTGGCTCCAGCACACGAATTGCTACACGATGGCGCCAATTCACCAGCCAGCCCTTCTTAAACGCATCGGTCGTGCCGGTCATCACAACGGGCAGGATATCCACGCCTGCCTCCTTGGCAAGGCTGAAGGCACCGAGTTTGAAGTTGTGAATCTCGCCATCCTTCGAACGTGTGCCCTCGGGGAAGATAGCCACCGTAGCACCTCGTTTAAGCCACAACTTACCCAGACGAGAAACCTTCTCCATGGCCTTCTTGGGATTGCCTCGCTCGATGGGGATATCACCATGAATAGAGAGCAGCGGGCCCATGAAAGGAACCCAGAAGACCTCGCGCTTGGACACCCAGCGGAAGTTAAGTGGAATCTTGTATGCAGTAAAGATATCAAAACCCGAATTATGATTCAGCACCATGACGTACGGTTTTTTCTTATCAATATGCTCTGCACCCTCTATCGTACGCTTTGCAAATGGGAACAAATCATACAGCAAGAAACAGATCAAACGTGAGCACTCGTGTACCCAACGACGACTCTTGTCAAAAGGATATGTTACAATCAAAACAAT
>JAGBYV010000257.1 GCA_017628595.1 Alistipes sp. | reverse complement strand
GACCCAGGCTCTCAAGGCGCTGCACCTCCATACGGTTGTGGACAATATCGCCAAGCGAATAGACCTCGCCACCCAGCTCCTTCAGCGCAGCCTCAGCCTTCGAGATGGCTCGCACCACACCGAAGCAGAAACCCGAATTCTTATCTATCTCAACATACATAAGCTATGCATTTACAATTCCCTCATATCGTTCCATAAACCACGCCATCTGCTCCTCGACGCTCATGTGACTATTGTCCAGCACAACGGCATCATCGGCCTGACGCAAGGGAGAGATCTCGCGTGTCATATCGGCCTTGTCGCGCGAGATGACATTTTCCAGGATCTCGTCCATCGTAACATCGTCGCCCTTAGCCTTGAGCTCGGCATAACGACGCTCGGCGCGCACCTTAGGATCAGCTGTCATAAATATCTTGAGCTCGGCTGCGGGGAATACCACCGTACCGATATCGCGGCCATCCATAACGACACCCTTCTGGCAACCCATCTGCTGCTGCATAGCAACCAACTTCTCGCGCACGGCACCAATAGAGCTTATGCGGCTCACGGCGTTGCTGACCTCGATCGAGCGAATCTTATGCTCGACACACTCGCCGTTGACATAGACATCGCTGGCACCACGTTCAGCGTTGAAGCGAAACGATATGTTAATCTCGGGCAGAAGGCTCACCACCTTCTCCACATCTACAGCCTCAGCCGTGATGGCACCCTGCTCTAGAGCGCAGAGCGTCACGGCGCGATACATCGCACCGGTGTCGATAAAAATATAGCCCAGGCGTGCTGCGATAGCCTTGGCGAATGTACTCTTGCCACACGACGAAAAGCCGTCGATGGCGATAATTATCTTTTTAGTGGTCTGCTCCATTATACGGGAAGAATATCAAAAAAGGTTGAAATAATTGTATATACACCCAGCAAGCCGATGATTATGCCGGCCACGTGGTTAATCGTAAGCATATGACGCGGGCGAAAACGACGACGGAAGTAGTCGATGGTAAAGGTCAATCCTACCCACCACGCTACGGCACCGGCAAAGAATCCGAGGATGGTCATGCCGCTACGTACAAGCGAAGCCACATCGCCATCGGCCTGCAAGCCGACATTGAACATGGCGAAGAATGCCAGCAGATAGGGAATGACGACAACGAAATTGGCCAGTGTGAAGACAAACATCGACGAATAGTCCTGCCACAGATTGCTCTTGCCGGCTCGATTCCTGCGAATCTGCGGCACAGGGTTCTGGAAGAAGATATAGACACCCACAATGACGACGAAGATACCACCTATGACCTGCAGGATGGCGCTATACTCCTCGATCTGCGCCTGCAGCATCGAGTAGAAGAAGAAGGCGATGATTGCCATTATCATATCAGCCGTAGCCACACCCAGACCCGAAGCCAGACCCGAACGGCGGTTCTTGCTCAGCGTGCGCTGAATGCAGAGAACGGCTACGGGGCCAACGGTGATGGATGAAGCCAGACCTACACCCATTCCACGAACGAAGATATCTAATGCTGTTACGATCATTGCGGATGAAAATTCAATTCCAAGGTGCAAAGTTAGGAATTTAATATGAAATATTAAAGCCCCGCGCCTACATTCGCTCCATATGGTGCGATTATTGTCACCCAGGCGCAGACTAATGCGAGCAATTGTTAATAAATTATCGAAAACTTTCACCTTCAATGGCGATACTCGCATCCGAGAAATATTAATTTTGTATCCGTAATAAATGTTGATTTATGGCAGATTTTCAAAAACAAGGCATTGAGATCAACCTGCCCGAGCAGGTAGCCGAGGGCCACTACTCCAACCTGGCCATCATCTCTCACTCGCCGTCGGAGTTTATTATTGACTTCGCCACTGCACTCCCCGGATTGCAGAAGGCTAATGTCAAGAGCCGCGTAATCCTCACGCCCGAGCATGCCAAGCGATTGCTGCTCTCGCTGCAGGAGAATATTACTCGCTACGAGAGTAATATCGCTAAAATCGAGATCCATCGCAATGCTCCGCTTGCAGATGACCCGATTATCAACATGGGTCCTATGGGAAAAGCTTGATCACGCCTGATGGCGACAAGAATAGGAATTCAGTTTTGATGTTGTGAATAACGAAAGAGGCTGTTGCGCAACAGCCTCTTTTTTTGTCCTTATAGAATCTCTGCCACGACATAGTTACTGCCGCCGACAAATATCGCATCATCCTCACGTGCCAGCACCCGAGCCCTGGCCATAGCCTCGGCAACTGAGGACTGCACCTCACCGCTAAGCCCCACTCGCGCAGCCTTGTCGGCCAGTTCACCTGAGGGCAAAGCACGCGGCGTAGCAGCCTGCGTGAAGATATAGTGAGCACCTTTAGGTAACATCTGCAGCACCTTGTCAATCTCCTTATCGCGGGCAAAGCCAATCACGCAATAGAGGGCCGGATGATGTTCCAATAGCCCAGCAAGCTGTGCTGCCACATACTTGAATCCATGGGCGTTGTGTCCCGTATCGCAGACAATAAGAGGCTTCTCGCCAAGTCGCTGCCAGCGACCTGCCAGAGAGGTTGTAGCGGCTGCCGTAGCCATGCCATCGAGGAATGCACGGCGACTGATGGTGATGGGTGTATGACAATCCAGATAGTCGGCTGCCGAGGCAACGGTAAGCACATTATGTCGCTGATAATCACCCTTTAGATCAACATCCACAGAGAAGAGATGACCGTCGCGACAACGGCGAATCTCAAACCGCTGACCACGCTCTGCATCCTCCTGTCCGAGCAGCTGAATATCCCGCTGAGCATAGATCACTCGCGAAGAGAGTTCGGCTGCACGATTCTCAAAGACCGCATCATACTCCTCCGACGACTCGCCCAGCACAACGGGCACACCTCGCTTGATGATACCAGCCTTTTCGCGCGCTATGGCGGGCAACGTATCACCCAGCAGATCGGTGTGGTCCATGCCGATATTGGTTACGATGCTGAGTACGGGGTGGATGATATTGGTAGCATCAAGGCGACCTCCGAGGCCGGTTTCGATGACGGCCACCTCGACATCGCTATCCGAGAAGAAGTCGAAGGCCATGGCCGTAGTCATCTCAAAGAACGAGAGGTCGAGCGAGCGCATACGCTCGCGATGGTGAGCCACAAACTCCACTACGCGCTGCTCCGAGATCATCTGGCCATCGACACGCATACGCTCGCGAAAATCCTTCAGGTGCGGCGAAGTGAACAATCCCACACGATAGCCTGCATGCTGAAGAATCGAGGCCAGCATATGTGATGTTGAGCCCTTGCCGTTGGTGCCGGCGACATGGATGGAGAGAAAATTATTCTGCGGATTGCCCAGCGCACGACAAAACTCAGCCACGCGCTCCAGGCCCGGCTTATATGCATCCGCTCCGACCACCTGAAACGAAGGTGTTGTAGCGAAGAGATATTCAACTGTTTCCCTGTAATTCATATCAATCAACCAAGTGGTTTCTTTTTCTTACCCGATAGGCGATAAAGTACATCACCGCAAGGAAGGTCAGCAGCAATGCCAGGCGTCCTACCCAGTCGCCATAAGTGACATATATTGTCTGTCGGGTTGAGCGCTCGACATCCTGCGTGAGCACTCCTCGCTCATCCCACTCCAGGCGCTGCTCCACATCGCCGCGCGAAGTGATAAATCCCGAGATACCCGTATTGGCACTGCGCGCCACGGCTCGGCGTGTCTCGATAGCTCGCAGACGGCAGAAGTCGAACAGACGACGATGCCCGTGCGTATCGCCCCACCAGCCATCGTTTGACATCAGGAGCATAATCTCCGCACCCTCGCGCACAAAGCGTGCAAACCACTCACCATAAAGGCCTTCGTAGCAGATGGCTGGGCCTACCTTCAGGCCGTCGCGCTCAAACACGGTAGCATGGTCGTTGCGTCCCAGTTGCCCTGTCATACCGCCCAGATCGATGAACGAATTGACAAACAGAGGCATAGCCTCAACGCCGATCACAAGGCGCATCTTATGGTGCAGATCGCCACGGTCGCTACCGATGGCAATAGAGGAGTTATAGACATCGTAATATGCACCCATGCCCTGACGTGCTGTGGGCGTGGGAGGCACCGTAGAGTCGTAATACTTTACCGTCGTGGCGCCAATCGTAGCCATAGCATCGGCATGGCGGCGCTGCAACTCATTGCGAAGCATACCGACACCAGCATTCATTGCTATGGGGTCGCCCTCATCAATGGTTACAGGCAGAGCCGTCTCGGGCATAACAAGCAGTTTTGAGTCGGCCGGTGACTGTGAGATCAGATCAAGGAGATTATCTATCTGCTTGCGGGGTGTATTATTAAACTTCTCCTCATAGCAATCGACATTGGGCTGAAGCACCGACACCTTCACGCGCTCGGTCTGCGGCTCATAGGTAAGGTATATCACCAGCGAGAGCGCAAGAGGCAGAGCAGCAGCCACGGCAGCCTTTATATATGAAGTGCGCGAGCGCAGTTTCCAGGCCTCGTAAAAAAGTATATTACAGATCAATACCCACGCAGTACCGCCCATCACGCCGGTGTATTCATACCACTGCACAGCCCACACATCACCCGAGAACCCATTACCCAGCGTGAGCCACGGGAACGAGATGACCTCGGTGTAGGTATAGAGGTACTCGGTGGCTACCCATGCGGCCACCAGCACCGTGAAGGCGATGCTTCGCGGGGCACGTTTGCTAACGTAGTGGAAGAGCATAAAGGCTACCATGTTCCACCACGTTGAGAAGAATGTTGCAGCCAGGGGACCTGCGGGCGTCGCTATCCATATCCACCACACCGTCGCGGCATTCCACATAACGAATGTAAGGGATGCCCACCCTGCCATGCGCCACCAATCGCGCGCAGAAGAGCCTAACGAGTCACTTATATATAATAGTGGAACAAGCGCCACAAGCAGCGTGAGGCCGCTTCCGCCTACCCAGCCAAAGGAGAGCAGAGCCACCGAAAGGAGTACGCACAAGAGTTTTTGTCGCATAAATCTTATATTTATTGCAAATATAGCACAAAAAAATTTTATATTGCGATGCAAGATTTTGCAATTAGCGCGTTTAATGAATGGACGCACCAGGATGGAGCGTAAAAAACAGACAAAACAAAAATAAAATAGATTTATGAAGCGTATCAAATTTTCACTTCTGGCCGCTTTGGCCATTGTGGCTACAGCCACACTCTCTTCGTGCAACGTAAACGACAATGAGTACAACGACGGCGCACTCAACCCCGATGCACTCGTAACGATCAAGCCCGTCGATGCCAACTCATTCTATATGCAACTCGACGAGCGCACCACCCTCAAGCCCGTAAATATGAAGGGTTCACCCTATGGCGAGGAGGAGGTGCGTGCACTGGTATCGTTTGCCGAGGTGAGCGAGAATCCCGCGCCCTACGACAAGGCCGTACGCGTAACATGGATGGACGACATCCTGACAAAGCCCACCATCGTGCGCACAGCCGAAAATACGGAGGATTATGGCAACGACCCCGTGGAGATTGTCGATGACTGGGTGACAATTGTAGAAGATGGCTACCTGACACTTCGCTTCCGCACCATATCGAGCAATACGGGACGCAAGCACCGTGTGAACCTCGTTGCCGAGAACCCCGAGAATCCCTACGAGGTGACATTCTACCACGATGCCGAGGGCGACAACTATGGCGACAGAATGTTCGACGGTCTGGTGGCATTCCGTCTCAACTCACTGCCCGACACCGAGGGTCAGATAGTAAAACTCAAACTCCGCTGGGAGTCATTCTCTGGTGTGAAGGAGCACGAGTTCGACTACTGCTCACGCAAGGATAGTCCCCAGTCAGGCACACAGACTGCCGTTCGCCCCACGCTCAAACTTCAATAAACTCATAGCGCCAATCCCGACGGGGTTGGCGCACACACTATGATCCAGCACGTTGCAGAGACCGATCTGGTGCACCTCGTAAAAGAGGGCAACCGCACCGCTATGCGAGAACTCTACGACCGTCACATTCGTTACCTGACGGGCGTAGCGGCTCGTTATGTGGATGATGACGAGCTACGCGACGTGTTGCAGGAGAGTTTTGTTAAGATATACACCTCCATCGGGCGCTTTGAACATCGTGGAGTGGGTTCGCTCCGAGCCTGGCTCACACGAATTGTGGTGAATGTAGCTCTGGACCACCTGCGGCAAGGGGCAAAAACTTCGCCATTCACACAATATGAGGATCTTGCCGAGGATACAGAGCCCGAGGTGGAGGATGTGGCAATAGAGGTAATTCACCGTTTTATCCGCGAACTGCCGCCAGGTTATAGAACCATCTTCAACCTCTACGTATTTGAGGAGCAGAGTCATCGCGAGATAGCACAACGGTTAGGCATCAGCGAGAGCACATCGGCCTCGCAGCTGCACCGAGCAAAGGCCTTACTGGCACATAAAATCAAGGAGTATAAAAAACAAAACCAGATATAAGATGAGTAATAAATGGAACGATGATCTTCGCCGCCGTATGGAGCAGTATGAGGCTCCGGCGCCCGACCATCTCTTTGACGATATAATGAGTGCTCTGCCCGCAGAGGCTCCTGCCGCACCCGTCGTAAGGTTGTGGCCACGTCGTATTGCCATAGCGGCTGCGCTTGCTATAGCCATTGCCGCAGGTTACCTCACGCTCATCACTCCTGTGCCTATTGCAGACCATACTGTAGCCGATGCAGAGCCCGCTGCGGAGAACTCATACCTCCCGCTGTCGGCACCCGCTATGGAGCAAGAGAGCCTGCTTGCCGATGCAGCCGCAGAGAAGATTCCTCAGCCACAACTTCGCACCAAGCAACACATTGCACAAAAGCAACTTACACCATCTATAGATCTTACGCCCGAGCCAAACTCCCAGACGATGGCAATAGAGTCAAAAGCAGAGGAGCAGGCTTCACCCGCTGAGCCGACCAAAATGCGCAAAAACACCACACAACGCTCTGCACAACCTCGCACCACGCAACAACGAGCCACGCAGCCTGCGCAGGAGAGAGTCATTGCAGCCGTAACACGTGGCAAGGCTGGTCGTCTGGCAATGGGTCTGCACGCCGCAGGCATCACCTTAGGACAAAACAATCACTCCACGCAGCAGGTCTTTACGGTCAATTCGGCACTCCATGGAGTGCGACACGATGATATAGCGGAAGAGGAGGCTACCGACGTGCTTCTCCACGATCAGGAGCGCACCATCTCCTCCGAGCGTCACCACCGTCTGCCCGTGCGAGCGGGAGTAACACTGCGCTACAACCTCTCGGATCGCTGGGCTATAGAGAGCGGTGTGACTTACACCAAACTATCGTCAGAGAGTTCGCTGGGCAATAGCGCCAACTACTACGACGAGCGTACCACGCTGCACTATATCGGCATACCCGTAAATGCAGTGTATAACATCTATCTATCGCGTCGCCTTACGGTATATGCATCGGCAGGAGTTATGGCTGAAAAGACCGTTTCGGGAGCCATGCGAACGAACTATTTTCTTAATGGGGAGAATATAAACACCCTGCACTCAGATGTGAGTGTAAAACCCCTGCAATGGAGTGTAAATGCCGCTGCAGGTGTGCAGTATAACCTATCACGATGGGTGGCCTTATATGCCGAGCCGAGCATTGGCTACCACTTCGACAACGGCACAGCGATAGAGACGCTCTACAACGAGCGTCCGCTGGATTTTAATCTTGGTGTAGGATTACGATTTACTCTGCGATAGGCTCCTCAAAGCCCTCGGCCGAGAGATAATCTATGAAAAGACGTCCCGAGAGGTGATCCACCTCGTGCTGGAAAATGACGGCCGTGAAGCCCTCGATTCGTTCGGTGTGCTCCACCCACTGCTCGTCACGATAGCGCAGCACTATCTCTTGCCAACGGCTTACATTGCCATACAGTTCGGGCACTGACAAACACCCTTCACCGCCATCGGCCTTCTCGCCCAGACGTTCAACTATTTCGGGATTAAGATAAAATTCGAAAGGCTCGCCCTCTTTATCAAAACGCTGCACTGCAATGATATTGCGACGCACGCCCACCTGCGGTGCGGCAATACCCACACCCTCGGCCTCGGGATTCTGCACCGTCAGAAGCATACGCTCACGCAGAAGAGCATACTCCTCAGAGCGAAGCATCTGCTCGCTGACCGGGAGCGACTCCTCGCGCAGAGCCAGAGAGTCGGCCTCAATGTCGATACTCAACACTCGCATTATGCCTTGGCCATCGGCGTGAATCACGTCACGCTCAGCCGCAGTGAAGGTCTCGCCGCAAGCGGCAAGACCCAAAGTGGCTGCTATCATCAGCAAAAAGTGTTTCATTACTATACTCGCTCCTTGATATCCTCGGGCAACTCGGGTGTTGCACCAGCCTGCGTGCAGACAAATGCCGCAGCCTCAACGGCCAGCATATGCGCCCAGCGCACCTCCAGACCGCCCAGCATACCCGACACGAATACACCTG
>JAGBYV010000256.1 GCA_017628595.1 Alistipes sp. | reverse complement strand
GCCCGCGCACATCGTGGTATAAGCAGTCTTAAACTGCACGATTTTCATTCGATTCAGTCGGCTTACGTTTCGCCTACCATTATCGAGGAGCGTCAGCTGAATGTGGCTACGATGGATGTCTTTTCGCGTCTTATGATGGATCGTATCATATTCCTTGGTGCCCCCATATATGACGATGTGGCCAATATTATTCAGGCTCAGCTGCTTTTCCTGGAGTCGGTAGATCCGTCGAAGGATATTCAGATTTATATCAATTCTCCAGGTGGATCTGTTTCCGCAGGTCTGGGTATTTACGATACCATGCAGCTCATTTCGTGCGACGTGGCTACCATCTGTACAGGTCTGGCCGCTTCGATGGGTGCTGTGTTGCTCACCGCTGGTGCTGCCGGCAAGCGTTCGGCGTTGCCTCATTCGCGTGTGATGATTCATCAGCCGCTGGGTGGCGCACAGGGTCAGGCGTCGGATATCGAAATTACAGCTCGTGAGATCATTAAGACCAAGCGCGAATTGTATGAGATCCTCTCGGCTCACTCTGGTGTGGATATCGCAAAGATCGAGCAGGATGCCGACCGTGATTACTGGATGGGTGCACTCGAGGCCAAGGAGTATGGCCTTATCGATGAGGTGTTGAGTAAGCGAATTAAATAATTTATGGCACAAAAACATAAAGGAGGACCGCGTAGTAACGAGGATTGCTGCTCGTTCTGCGGTGCTAAACGCAGTGATGTGGCTCTGATGTTTCAGGGTGCGGACGGCGTGAATATATGTAATATCTGCGTAGAGCGAGGCTATCAAATGCTTGTTGAGAGCGAACTCGTTGAGTCAGCTCGCAAGAAGAGTGGCAAGAAGTTCACGATGGAGGAGCTGATGCGCCCTGCGGAGATTAAGGCTGTTCTGGATCAGTACATTATTGGTCAGGATGACGCCAAGCGTTATATGTCGGTTGCGGTGTATAACCACTACAAGCGTTTGATGAGTCGCGATAAGCAGCACGACGATGTCGAGATCGACAAATCTAATATTGTGCTCGTGGGTCAGACCGGTACGGGTAAGACTTTGATGGCCCGCACGATTGCGCGCGTGCTGAATGTTCCATTCACAATCGTTGATGCCACTGTCCTTACCGAGGCTGGATATGTGGGCGAGGATGTAGAGAGCATTCTCTCGCGTCTGTTGCAGGTGGCCGATTACGATGTGGCCGCTGCCGAGCGTGGTATCGTCTTTATTGATGAGGTGGATAAGATTGCCCGCAAGAGCGATAATCCCAGTATCACTCGCGATGTGTCGGGTGAGGGTGTGCAGCAGGCTCTGCTTAAGATTTTAGAAGGTACGGTGGTGAATGTTCCGCCCCAGGGTGGTCGTAAGCATCCCGATCAGAAGTTTATCCAGGTAAATACTAAGGATATCCTCTTTATCTGTGGAGGTGCATTTGATGGCATTGAGAAGAAGATCGCTCAGCGTCTTAATACGCGTGCCATCGGTTATGGCGTGCAGAGTAATCAGCAGGTGGATCGCAACAACCTGATGAAGTATATCCTGCCGCAGGATTTACGCTCGTTCGGACTTATTCCTGAGCTGGTGGGTCGTCTGCCCGTTTTGACATATATGCAGCCCCTTTCACGTGAGGCTCTGCGCTCGATTCTGACCGAGCCCAAGAATGCTATAGTGAAACAGTACGAACGTCTGTTTGCTATGGATGGTGTTGATTTACAGTTTGATGATGATGTCCTGGATTATATTGTAGAGAAGGCCGACGAGTATAAGCTTGGTGCCCGTGGTCTGCGCTCGATATGCGAGGCTATAATCATCGATGCGATGTATGAGTTGCCCTCTTCGGGTCAGACTCAATATGTCGTTACGCTTGACTATGCTAAAAAGAAGATCGAGGGGTCAAATTTTTTGCAGTTGAAGCAGGTTAGTTAAGATAAATTATATTATCTTTGTAGAAAGAGAAAAAGAATTCTAAAAATATATGTTCGCTAACTATAAACTTAATAAGGCAGCCGACAATATCCGAATCTTGGCAGCCGCAATGGTGGAGAAGGCTAAGTCAGGTCACCCGGGTGGTGCTATGGGCGGTGCCGATTTCATTAATCTGCTCTATACGGAGTTCATGCACTTCGATCCCGAGAACCCCGCATATCCTTTCCGCGATCGATTCTTCCTTGATCCGGGCCATATGTCACCGATGCTTTACTCGGTGCTTATGCTGTCGGGCTTCTACACGATGGATGATTTGAAGAACTTCCGTCAGTGGGGTAGCATTACCCCCGGTCACCCCGAGGTAGATGTTATGCATGGTGTTGAGAA
The DNA here is from genome assembly GCA_017628595.1 of Alistipes sp. Taxonomy (GTDB): domain Bacteria; phylum Bacteroidota; class Bacteroidia; order Bacteroidales; family Rikenellaceae; genus Alistipes. The sequence goes on along the minus strand of JAGBYV010000256.1, from coordinate 1,317 downwards.
TACCTCTGGTCCTTTGGGTCAGGGTCACGCTATGGCCGTTGGTGCCGCTATCGCCGAGCGCTTTATGGTTGCTCGATTTGGCGAGTGGATGGCTCACAAGACCTATACGTTCATCTCTGACGGTGCCGTACAGGAGGAGATCTCGCAGGGCGTAGGCCGTGTGGCAGGTCACCTGGGGTTGTCTAACCTTATTATGTACTACGATGCAAACAATGTGCAGCTCTCAACAACTGTTGAGGAGATCGACTCAGAGGATGTTGCTGGCAAGTATCGTGCGTGGGGTTGGCATGTAATTGAGGTTGATGGTCACGATGTAGATCAGTTGCGTGCAGCCTTGACCGAGGCCAATGCGCAGACTCAGATGCCTACACTCATCATCGGCCGTTCAATCATGGCTAAGGGTGCTATGGGCGCCAATGGCGAGAGCTTCGAGGGCAAGGTTTCAACTCATGGTCAGCCTCTGTCTGGTGCCGGCGCTGATTTGGCTGCTACGGTTACCAACCTTGGCGGTGACGCTGAGAATCCGTTCAAGCTCTTCAATGAGACATCTGAGATCTACGATACACGTCGTTGCGAGCTCAAGGCATGGGCTGCAAAGCGTAAGCAGGAGGAGAGCGAGTGGCGAGCAGCGAACAAGGAGCTTTCTCTTAAGTTGAACCGTTTCCTTTCGGGCGAGATTCCCGAAATCGATTACAATAAGATTGAGGTTAAACCCGATACAGCTACCCGTGTTGCTTCAGCTACAATGCTGGGTGTATATGCCGATAAGATTGAGAACATGATCGTGATGTCGGCAGATTTGAGCAACTCGGATCGTACCGATGGCTTCCTGAATAAGACTCACGCCTTTACAAAGGGTGACTTTACCGGTCAGTTCTTCCAGGCTGGTGTTGCCGAGCTTACTATGGCTTGCGTGATGAACGGTATGGCACTGCATGGTGGTGTTATCCCCGCTTGTGGTACATTCTTCGTATTCTCTGATTATATGAAGCCCGCCATCCGCTTGTCAGCGTTGATGCGCCTGAAGGTTATCTATGTATGGTCACACGACTCATTCCGCGTGGGTGAGGATGGTCCTACCCATCAGCCTATCGAGCAGGAGATGCAGATCCGCCTGATGGAGCAGGTGCATAACCATCGTGGTGAGCGTTCTATGGTTGTGATGCGTCCAGCCGATGCCGAGGAGACCGTTGTTGCATGGCAGTGTGCTATGGCCGAGCAGCGCCCCGTTGCATTGATCTTCTCGCGTCAGAATATCAAGTCTATTCCTCCTATGGGCACAAGTCGTAAGCAGGAGGCTCAGCAGGCTGTAAAGGG
>JAGBYV010000255.1 GCA_017628595.1 Alistipes sp. | reverse complement strand
GTAATTATATCTTAAGCGCACCAATCTCCTGCTGCAACAGATCGAGAAAGTGTGCCGCATGTGCGCCATCCATCTGCGTGTGGTGAAACTGAAACGACAGCACGAGTGAAGTCTTGAACCACGAGCGACGATATTTTCCCCAAATAAGGAATGGGTTATTAAACACTCCGCTATACATTCCAACAGCGCCATCAATCTCATACTTTGCAAGTGCCGAGGTACCGATAACCATACTCTTCTGCGAAAGGTCATAATCCTGACACGAATCTGCCACTTGTCGCGCAAGACGCAGATAATCGGCGTTGAACTGCTGCAAATCATCACAGTAGGGCATATCGCACGAACTAACCTCACCCTGACTATTTGCCACAATGGTATTCACGGCAATGGTATCGTACTGCATCAGCTTTTCACCCACGGGCAACAAATAAAACTCCTTCACACGGCTTGCCGCACGAGCAATGCAGTAGCACATAAGCATATTGAATTTCAAGCCCTTCCTGCGACTTATCTTCACAAGGCGTGACACATTCAGTGTCTTAAAAAAAGTCACCATCGGCATAGGTGCCTGCATCCACATCTCGAAGGCATATGCACGGCTTGTCTGTTTGGGATCAATCTCTTTCATAGGGCAATAAATTTAAATTAAGGGCGGCAAAGATATGGATAAAATTCTCAAATACAAAAAAATGGCGCACGGGATAACCCATACGCCATAATATTACGTTCGACAAACTGCTACTTGAACAATCTGGGAGCCAGGTTGTGCAAGTCGTGACGCCATACGTGCCAAGTGTGGCCACCAGGCATCTCGCTGTACTCGAACTTGATACCGCACTTCTTGAACACCTCCAGCATAGCCTTGCCGTTAGCGTAGGCGATATCCTCCTCGCCACCCTGAGTGAAGATAAGCAGCTTGGCAGTTTTGTTCAGCGTTGCAGCGATCTCCTTAAGGCGTGCCTCGCCCTTCTCGTACATCTCCTTGTTGTTGGTGAACCAACCCGAACTCATCACGTTGATATAACCGAACATATCGGGGTGAGCCATAAATGAATCCAAAGTCTCCAAACCACCCATCGACAAACCTGCCAGAGCACGGTTTGCAGAGTCGGTCTTCACGCGGTAATTCTTTTCAACGAAGGGGATAATATCCTTGGTAAGCTCATCGGGGAACTTGTCAGTAGAGATGCTACCATCGGGCATTACAACCACCATAGGCACCATCTTACCCTCTGCCAACAGATTATCCAGAATCTGACCAGCACGACCTACGCCGGGCCAAGAGGCGTCGTTATCACCACCACCGTGAATCAGATACAGCACAGGCAACTTATCTACAGAAGCGTTGTAACCCGCAGGTGTCCACACATGCATACGTCGTGTTGTGCCCATCGTTGATGACTTGTAATAAACCTGAGCCACAGCACCGTGAGGCACGTCCTTCATCGCCCAGAAAGCATCCTGATCCTGAGGCAAAATCTCCACTACGGGACGAATCTCACCCAAACGAGAATACTTGGGATCAAACACCGTAATACCATCCACTACGAATGTATAACGGAATGCACCAGGAGTTACATTAGGCAGTGTTGCGCTCCACACGCCATCGTCTGACTTTGTAAATGTAAGACCACGAGCACCAATATCGCCCGAGAGGCCTACCTGTTTTGCATTGGGAGCATAGATACGGAATGTCACGCTACCATCTTTCGCTGTCTCTACCGACACCAGTTTGTCATTGGGTGTGGGCGTACGCTGGAACTGAGCATTTGCACTCACACTCACCAGCAAAGCCATTGCGGCAAATAAAATCTTTCTCATAGTTCTATTAATTTGGTTAGTTTACTCCTCAATTACCACTCGGAAACCTACGTTATTACCCGGCTGCCAAGCAAGATACGACTTACGGGCGTAAGCCGTCGAATTCTTCGGGCGCACATCCCATGCACCGCCACGCACAACCTTATCCTTGCCCTCCGCAGGCTCGCCCTTGTAGGGGTAGGGGGCATAGGTCGAACGGGTAAACTCCGCCACATTGCCGTGCATATCATACAGACCCCACACGTTGGGCTTATACTGCGCCACATCGGCAATGGTCATCGTACCATCATTCACACTATCCTCACGGGGCATATATGTATAATATTTATACACCCAATTATCCTCTGCCACGGGCTGCGGATCCACACCCGATACGGCCATCTTGCGCAGTGACTGATCGGCCAGATTCTCCTGCGCGGCAAAATCTGAATTCAAATCGCCATACCAGAAATCGGTATCGCTACCCGCACGGCATGCCCACTCCCATTGTGCCTCGGTCGGAAGTGTAACCTTTGCGCCTACACGCTCGCTCACCACACGACAGAACTCCATAGCCTCATTCCACGAGATGCGTGTAACGGGCTGCGAAGGACGGTTGGCGGCATAGCCAGGGCCTACGTGATCCTTCCAGAACTGCGCCGTAAAGCGGCTGTCGTGCGAGGGATCAACGGTGTTATACTGCTCATTCGTAACCTCAGTCTCTGACATCCAGAAGGGGCGGTCGATCTTCACTACCGATGCAGGAGCATTGTCCAAGCCGCGGTTGTTGTTACCCATAATGAATGTGCCGGCAGGGATTCTCACAAGCGTCATCTTCACTCCATCGGCTAACTCAATTGTGCGGCGATCGGTGCCGTAGCGCTTGGCCATTTCCAATGCCTCAGCTTCGGTGAAGGGGAATCGCTTGCTCTTCACATCCTTATAGTTAGGCTCCTTTACCTCCTTGCGTACAGCCGCAGGCTGAGGATGAGCCTTAAGCCACTGCTCATACTCCTCCAGCTCGCGCTTCCACTCAACACCTGCGCCATTACCATACTTGTTGGCAAGCTCGATGCGACGCTCATACTGATCGTAGGGGCTATACCACACCTTATTATATACGAAACGTCCGTGGTGCGGAGCATTGAAGTCGATCCACGTATAGAGCGTGCGCCACTCCTTATCCGTAAGCTCCACGCCGTGGTGGCCAGCCTTCAGGATACGCACCAGCTCCGATGTCGAAGCGTGGTACTCGTATGGCTTCATAACATATATATCAGCCTCGGGACCCTGACGGTTAACATAGGGGTGAATATTCAGATAACTCAGCGTAAGATCCAATCGGCCCGACTCGGCTCGGTGCGACGGGGTAGAGTAACTTCCAGCCTTATCATCATCCTTCTCCACAACCTTAATGCCTCTGAAGTCGGGCTTTGCACCATCAGCATTGTGGCACGCGATGCAGTTGCGGTCGAGTATTGGCTGCACCTCCAGATCGAATGTAAACGAACGCACACCGCCCTCGGGAGTCTGCAACGCAGCGGGAGCCTTGGTCGATGCCATCACACGCTTGGGCATGGGCAATGAGTTCTGATCCTCGTGGCATCCCACACACGAGAGCACCTCACCGGGCATACCTGTCACCCAGCTACGCATCCACTGGATGGCACGTCCCTCCTCGTCCAGCGGCTGGAACGATACGGGCGTATTGGCAGGAATCTTAAACATTGCCGAGCCATCGGGTTCAACATCCACCTCTCCTAGGTTACGCTTGATGTCCCATCCGCTCTGGATACCCTGTGCGATATGATCCGACTCTGAATTTACGTATGTATATTCGTATGCAAATACACGCAACTTCTTAACCGTACCAACGGGCACACCGGGCAGACCTTCGCCCTGATAAATATCCTGGATAAATACCGTTGCCTCCTTCTCCTGGGGCTTGATGCGATCGGGAATAATGGGAGGCGTGGGGCGCTTGTTTACGATAATGGGGTTGATAAGACCCTCACCCTCAAACTCCGCCAAAAGAGTCATATTGTCATAGATATCGACCAGATAGATACCCCACAGCGATTCGGGCGTAAGTTTAGCCGACACAAGGAAATACTTATCACTCACGGGGTAGGGCTTCACAAACTGAGGCCATACGCCATCCACCAGCTCATCCTTGATGATGGGCACAATCTCGCGTTGCGAGAAGGGCATCTCCTGAATCATACCTTTGGTCTCCTTACGACCCATCGAAGGATCAAACAGAATCAGACGACCCGAACGAGCCACTCCGTGGTGACCCGAGATGATTCCCACGAAGGTATTGTTTCCGCCCGGCAGGGGCTGCACATCGAAGATTGAGTTGGGGAACCAGCCGCCGCTACCATACAGAGCCTTTGTCTCCGTACCGTCGGGGTTGGCGTGCATCACAAAACGCGAATAGTAGTGCGTAAGATCGGTGTACTCCCAGCGCACATACATCAGTCGGCCATTATTCATCACACGGGGGTGCCAGTTGGCATCCTGATCGAAGGTCATGCGGCGCATCTCACCCGTCGAGGGCTCATAAGCAATCATATTACCCACAGGGTCGCTACCATTCACACAGGGCACACCCTGATAGCCGATGTTACTCATCGCAATGATTCGTCCCGAAGGCATATACGCTCCATCGAAGAACTCCAGATCGGGCTCCTCCGACTTAATCACCTTATGCATATTCGAACCGTCACGCTTAACCTCATATACACCCCAACGCTCATTCTCGTCAGCGGCAGTAAAAAGGATGCGCTCACCATCCCAGTGCAGCAACATATCCGTTACGGCTGTGCTATGCTTGGGCTTATAGATCGTGCGGCTCTCAACCTCGCCACGCAGATTTGACAACTCGGCAATCTCGGCATCAAAACCCTTACGAGCAGCCGACGACTGATTTGACCAGTTGTTATTCTGTGTACCCAACGAAGGTGCCATCACCTCGCGAGCCTTCTCACCAATACGGTAACGACCTACGATGATCTTCGCATTGTCCAGCAATGGGTTAGAGAGCAATATCTCACGCTTTAGTGCAATCTTACGCTCATCGCTCACTCCGCTTCCTGGTGCGCAAGCCTTCTCCAGCTCGGCAACGAGTGCTCCATAACGAGCCTTGTCGTAGCCCGCCGTTTTACAGAAATCATTGTATGCCTTACGCACCGACTCCACGCTGAAGTAGGTCATCTCGGCCTCAGTGCGCATAGCCTCCACCTGCCTGGGCGTAGGATCAGCCCACGCCGAAGTGGCGCCGATGAGTGCCAGCAGAATGAAAATTCTCAGTTTCATTGCAGTATTGTTTTAAGTTGTTAGTTTACCTGTTTTGCTATACCCTCAATCTCAATAAGCAACTCCTCACGACATATATCTGCCCACAGGTAGAGTACATCAACCTGAGGGTAGTTTCTATCCATCCACTCCACGACCTGCTCCAAATCATCTCTATATTTTAAGTAGGCGCGCAGCGATGCGTAAGCCATCTTTTCGGGCTCCGCCACGCCACTCTTAATGAGATTCTCTTCACTGATGAGGTAGTCTATATTCTCCATCGTTAGGCGGGTCTGACCCACAGCATCTTCGCTGCAACTCTCCTCGCCACGTATGGCCGCCGTACCCGAAATATAGACCGACGCATCATCGCCACTCATATAACGTGCACGCTCGAACTTGGGTGTGGTCTTGTGCGACTGTGTATTGTTGATGAGCACCTGCTGCGAGTAGGCGTGCGCCGAGATCTGCAACGGATTATCCACAGCCTTCGAATGGAGAGCGCTACTCCTCACGGCATCGAAGAGCACCGTTACACCTCCAGCCTGTGTGCCGATACCTGTAGCGGCAGGGTAGCCGTTATGCCACTGGCAACCCTGATAGAAATGGCTACGAGCATCGTTGAACAGCTGGTAGTGCTGCCCCTCCTCGGCCATATGTGTGATACGCTCAATGTAATTCCACTGACGCACAATATCGGATGTCGAAACGCCCTCTGCGGACAGGATCTCTGACACACGGGCAAAAATCTGCTCAGCCTGCTGCGCCACATTCTTCTCCAGCGGAGCATATATACCGGCCGAAAGAATCTCATCGCCAAGGGTTATGTAATCCTCATGACGAACTATTTGCCGTGCATCCTCACGCGAAATGGTTGTCACCTCGGCAGCCAAACTGTAACGCAGCGGCGCCTGAGCCACATAACTCAACATTGGCACACGCTCGCCAAAATGCATCCGACAACGCTGCTCGAAGAGCGTGCGCTGCTCGCCATACTCTACATTATCCTTGGGGGCACCGAACAATACGATGCGTACAATCTCTCGTTCTACCCCGACCATGGCTGCAAGCAATTCACTCAAAGCCTCATCAAACGAGGCAGCCTCAGATCGGTAAATATTATACTCTTTTCTAATCATTTATCTTTTTACAACGAATTTACAAATTCAGCCAATGCCTCAGCATCCTTACGCGATATTTTACCCTCGATACCGTGCTTATGCACCGTAAAGACCTCCTCCATCGTGGCAGCACGACCATCGAATAGATAGGGCGCCGTACGCCACACCTCGCGCAGTGTGGGGGTATCCCATCCCTGTTCAAACTCCACATCCTCGCCGATATGATGCATCTGCATATCGGTATAGTATGGACCCGAGTGACACTCGGCACAACCATACTTTTCGTACACCTTACGACCCTGCAAAGCCCTCTCCGAGAGCTCTCCATCAACAAGATAGGGGCTGGGCAGAGGCTCCAGCGAACGGATATACTCATCGACATTGGTAGCCGTCGGCTCATCCACATCACAGAACTGAATAAACTTATATCCCGCTCTGACGGCAATACCCGCATGGTCGCGGATGCCGGAGATCATATTCTTTGGTGTCTGAAAACTGAATAACATACTCTTGCAGTTCTTCGGATTGCCAATGCCGTCGTTCATCAAGTCCCAGTTCATGCCGTCGGTGCGGCCATCGTCGGGGTGGCAACCATTGCACGACTGCCAGTTCTGATAGCAGAGCGAAGCATCGTTGAAGGCTCGCTCACCCTTATCGCATGCAGACTCCACACGGGCGGGATTATACGCCACCGCATCAACCTTCTGCGCTGACACATCAACTATATTGAGCGTATCGGAGAAGTAGGTCGGCAGATATATCTTACCATCACGCATCGCCATAGCTCGTGGACCATTGCCCTCAATAGGCAGACGCACACGAATACCGCGCATGAAGTATAGATCATAGTCAAGCTTCGACTTATCGGCGTAGGCATTGAGTTTCTCAATCATTGCCTTGTAATCCACAATGCTCACATCGTGCGTACCCGACTGCGAGGTCACGAGCCACTGCCCGTCACACTTCACATCCCAGATACCTCCAGCACCACGATCAGGTTCGTCGAGCGATATGGAACCCACAAGGCTCTGCGTAGAAGTGTCAATTACACTCACGGCGTTGGTATTCATCCAACCCTGTTGCAACTGCGATGTAGGCACCTGAAAACGACCGAGGTTGTGCGACACAAATACATAGCGGCCATCGGGTGAACAAGCAATACCACGCAGGGCGTTACTGCCGTTGCTCAACTTAATATCCTTCACTCGCTCGAACGACTGGCAATCAATCACCGAGACATCGGCTGCCACATAATCCACATCAGCGCGCTGTGCAGGGAAGTGATTATTCACATACAGATAGCGACCATCGGGCGACAAGACCGCCGCACACGGCTCACGCAGCACAGCCACCGAGCGCAACACCTCACCCGTCGAGGCCTTCACCTCGCTCACCGTACCACGATAGCGGTTCATCACATAGACCTTCTCACCATCGAGGCTCACCACGGGAGCGCAGGCTCCCATCGCTGTCTCTGCGCGATACAAAACCTGTCCATCCGAGAGGCTGATGCACGAAAGAAAACCCTTGGCGTGAGAACTCGTAACAAATAACTTATCTCCAGCCACCGCAACACCCGTCGCAGGCTCCTCAAGAGCCCAGCGCTGCGCCACCTGACCATCCTTGGCCAGAATCACAACTTCGCGCGTTCCCTTATTGGCCAGCACTACACGTCCATCCGTCGTCAGGTCAATCGAGCTAGTGTACATCGGCAGTACATTCTCTCTATCGACCCCGGCGCATAGCAACAGCAGGGCAGAGAGCGCTATGGGTATGAGTTTTAAAGCTCCTTTCATCTTTACATTTTTCGTTGCACGCGGCAACTTGGGCAGTCAATATTCGGGTTAGGGTAGTCGCACACGCACCTTAGGCGCGCGCACGAAATGCCAATAGGCAAAGTTATAATATTTTTTCTATTAAATCAATATAAGCGCGCCACTATTTCACATCCCGTAGCAAGAAATTCCTATTTATCAAAAAGAGTTTTTCGTAGCCTCACCACCACCTCATATCTTTGTAGCAACCGCTGCTACCACCAAAAATCATTAGACATATCCCAAACGTGCAAGAAAATAGCAAAAAAGTTCGCACAAAGGGTTGTTTATTCAATATTTTGTCTTATTTTTGTACAGAAATGTGGTTGTAAGGCGACAATACTATCCCTGATAACCGCATTTTTTTTAACAACAAAGCAAAAACTTAAAGTGCAATAATAAAACAATACTCTTATGTAATTTAACATTTTACTGCTTAATGAAGAGACTATTAACCTTTTTGGGGGCTATGTTTATCATGGCTGGCTCTACGGTTTGGGCGCAGGAAGTGAATAGTAGTGCGACAGCCTATGGGTCTTCATCCGGGGAGGATGGTATTGGTGCTGATGGTGCGGATTGGATTCCCTCTATCTCATTGGATTCGCGTTTTAGTTACGACCGCATAGTCTCCGGTGACTCCGCAGGCTTTGGCGGAGATGGTTTTTGGCTCAGCATTGACGGTAAAATTGGCAAGCACTTCTCATACTCGCTCAGTCAGCGTCTGGATATGGCTCACGGCGAGGACCCTTCCGTTTTCGACAACACCGACTGGCTCAACCTCACCTACGAGGTTGGTGGCTTCTCATTCACTGCAGGTAAGGATGTTCTGATGGTGGGTAGTTTCGAGTACGACGCCTACGACATCGACTCTTACTTCGATATGAACTCTATGTTCTACAACTCTTTCGCCTGCTACCAGTGGGGCGTAAAGTCAATGTGGACCAACCCGTCGGAGACCACTTCATTTGCTTTTCAGGTAACCAACTCGCCCTTTGCATTTGCTCCGCGCGAGGAGAATATGTATGCCTACAATCTGGGCTGGTATGGTGCGTGGGACAGCTATGAGTCAATCTGGACATTCAACATGCTGGAGTACGCTCCGGGCTCATTTGTCAAGATGCTGGCATTGGGCAATATGTTCTACGCAGGCGACTTCTCGCTGATGGTAGATTACATCATGCGAGGCGACAAGGTCAAGAATATGTTCGACGACATCACGCTCAACATTATGCCTTCGGTTAATCTTGGCGAGTCGGTACGCCTCTTTGCCAAGTTTGGCTGGGAGCGAATGGGCGCAGAACTGCCTTACGACATCTGGGGCGAATACCTCAGCGTAGAGGATCAGATTGCAGCCAACGACGAAAATACAGCCGTGCTTCCCGCCTACATTGTTCCGGGCGAGGATTATATTTTCTACGGCGCAGGCGTTGAGTATTTCCCCTTAAAGGAGAACAAGAGCATACGACTCCACGCAGTCTGGACATCAAACAGTTACACAAAGCGTCACGCACTGAACGTTGGTCTTACATGGAAGTTCGACCTGGTCAATGCCGTACGGTATATTACCCGCAAGGTTAACTAATCAATAGGTTTACATTTTATTAATCCCGAATATTTAAAGGAAATGAAAGATTCAAATTTCATCATCGAGTTGAGCCACATATCTAAAAGTTTTGGCGACAAGCAGGTTTTGGATGATGTTAGTTTGTTTGTAAAGAAGGGTGAGTTTGTCACGATTCTCGGCCCTTCGGGTTGTGGAAAGACCACGTTGCTGCGTATTCTTGCAGGCTTCGGCACCGCCGATGAGGGTGAGATACGTATCGACGGCAAGGATATTACCAGCGTACCACCACACGAGCGCCCGGTAAATACAGTATTCCAGCGCTATGCACTCTTCCCGCATCTGAATGTCTATGATAACATTGCCTTTGGTCTTAAGCTCAAGAAGGTCAAGGATGATGAGATTGAGTTGCGCGTTCGCAAGGCGCTGAAGATGGTAGGCATGACCGACTACGAGTGGCGCGACGTTAACTCGCTCTCGGGAGGTCAGCAGCAGCGTGTGGCCATCGCCCGCGCGATTGTAAACCGTCCTCAGGTGCTGTTGCTCGATGAGCCGCTGGCAGCTTTGGATCTGAAGATGCGCAAGGATATGCAGATGGAGCTCAAGGATATGCACAAGACTCTGGGTATCACCTTCGTATATGTCACACACGATCAGGAGGAGGCTCTTACGCTGAGCGACACCATCGTCGTTATGAGCGAGGGTAAGGTGCAGCAGATCGGCACACCTACCGACATATACAACGAGCCTGCAAACTCATTCGTAGCCGACTTTATCGGCGAGAGCAACATCCTCAATGGCACCATGGTCGAGGACAAAGTTGTACGTTTTATGGGTCGCGAGTGGGAGTGCGTCGATGCAGGCTTCGGCGAGAATGCACCTGTCGATGTTGTTATCCGCCCCGAGGATGTGTACATCATGGCCAAGACCGACTCAGGCATGCTCGAGGGCACCGTGCAGTCGTGCATATTCAAGGGTGTACACTACGAGATGACAGTCACCACGCCCGATGGCTACGAGATTATGATTCAGGACTATAATGCCTTCGAGGTAGGGCAGCAG
>JAGBYV010000254.1 GCA_017628595.1 Alistipes sp. | reverse complement strand
TTTACGGCTGCAATAGCGTTAGAGATAGCCTCAATAGAAAGACCGTAAGCCTCCAGCTTGTTAGGGTCGCAATATACCTGAATCTCACGCTCGGGAATACCCGCGATAGAGATTGTACCCACACCGCTAACACGAGCCAGCGGAGTTGCGATCTGGTCGTCGAGAATCTTGTAGAGTCCCGACATACTCTCCTCTGCAGTTACACCAAGCATCAAAACGGGGATCATATCAGAAGAGAACTTGAAGATGATAGGCTGACTCACGCCATCGGGCAGCGTTGAGAGCATATCCAGTTTATCGCGCACGTCGTTGGCCAAAATATCCAGGTCGTAACCATACTCAAACTCAAGCGTTACCACTGACATATTCTCCTTCGACTGCGAAGTGATGTTATCGAGATGGTCCACACCGTTGAGCACGTTCTCCAGAGGACGTGTCACGTTGTTCTCAATATCCTCGGCACTCGCACCGGGATATGAGGTCATGACCATCAACATATTTGACTCGATATCGGGAAAGAGGTCAATACCCAATCGCGACAGCGAGAATATACCCATAATGGCTACTGCCACGAAGACAATAATCGAGGTTATGGGGTTATTGACCGATGTCTTATATATATTCATCGTTTGACTTTTTTACTCGTTTTACTACGGACTACTTTACGCGCTCAACAGCGATACCATTCTTCAATGCTGACTGACCTGATACTACTACCTCGTCGCCATCAGCTACACCGCTCAACACCTCAAACTTGTCGTTCATACGACGACCCAGCTCAACCTTCTGATATGATACAGTGCCGTCAGCCTTCAATACATAGATGAAGCGGTCGCCAGAACCCATCATCTTCACAACAGCACGGTCGGGCACAACAACATTCTTGCGTGAACCATACGACATGGTAGCGCGTGCATACATACCGGGCTTGATCTCCTCCTTGCCATTGGCTACGGTAAGCTCAACCTCGAAGGTACGAGTCTGGGGATCGATCAGGGGAGTGATGCGAGATACCTTACCCTCGAACTTCTTCTCGGGAAGAGCATCCAGCTCAACATCTACGCTCATACCCTTCTTGATGTAAGAGTAGAGTGACTCCGATACGTTGATATAGATCTTCACAGGGTTGATCTGCTGCACAACGAAGATGGGGCTGGCAACAACCATATCACCTACGTCGTAGTTACGCGCAGTCACAAGACCCGAAATGGGCGAGATCAAAGATGTGTTCTCAAGCATATTCTCGTATGTGAGCTTCGACACCTCGTAAGCGGTCTTCATCGACTCCCAGTTAGCCTTTGACTCACCACCGAACTTATAAAGCTCGTCGGCACGCTCGAAGTTAGCCTTATTGTTATCATACTGAGCCTTGGCCTGTGCCAGAGCCGAGTTCTCCATCTCGGCCAGCTTCTGACCAGCACGTACGTGATCACCTACATCTACCAACAGACGCGCGATACGACGGGGCTGCTGAGGAGTGATATTATTTACGGCAAAACCCTCAACATTACCTGTGAAGGTACTCTGCTGCTCAACATCCTGCACATTAACAACCTCGGTAGTTACCTTGGGCTTCTCCTCTACTACCACTGCAGTCTCAGCACTCTTCTTCGACTGGCAAGCCATGCTTGCTACACAAACACCACCAACGATGAGTGTCTTAACGATTACATTCATTTTCATATCTTGCTCTGTTTTTAGTTTTCCTCTGAATTATCCGAATATGTATCACCCGAAAGCTTGTCGAGCGACACCTTGTTGATCAAATAGTTATAAATAGCATTTGAGCGTGAGAGCTCAGCCTGAGTATATGCCAACTGTGAGTTGTCGATCTCGACGAGCGTACCGCTACCAACCTCATAACGCTTAACGGCGATATCATATCCGCGCTTTGCCTGCGAAATGGTCTGCGATGCGGCGTGATACTGCTTCAGATTGGTTTGCATGCTGCTGTAGTACGACATGGCAGCCATACGCAACTGACGCTCAGCATCCTCGCGCTGCAGCTGCATCTTTGCAAGATCGATCTTAGCCTGGTTGATAGCTGCACGACGCTTACCGCCCGAGAAGATAGGAACATTGAGGCTGAAAGCTGCAGTCGATGAGCCCATCCAGTTGAAGTTCGATATCTTCATGGTCTCATCCATGGCAGTCCACTGATAGTTGATCGAACCTGCCAGAGTAGGAAGGTTGGCCGCACGCTGAATCTTCAGGTTCTGCGTAAGCATGCGCTCCTGGATGTCCAACTGCTTAAGTGTACTGTTATTTACAAGGCTGTTCTGCGAGTCAATCTGAACTGACATCTGTGCCTCATAGTCTGCAAGTGTACCGGCGCAGTCGATCAACATATCGAGATCCATACCCAGCAGAGCCTTGAGCTGCCACAAAGCCAGAGCAATGGTATTCTCGGCATTGAAGACATTGGGCTCGGCATTTGCCACATTGACCTGCGAACGGATGAAGTCGTACTCCGACACCTGACCTACCGAGTAACGCTTCTCGACAATCTTGTGATTTTCGGCAGCGTTATCGTATACACGCTTATATACCTCGTATGAATCCTTTGCCAGCAAGACCTGATAGAAGGCCTTTGACACCTGCTCGATCATATCGATGCGTGACGAGCGAGCCTGCTCAACGGCCAGCTCCACATCCATACCCGAGAGTTTGAGCGACTTCCACAACTGTGCATTGATAAAAGGCATTGCTGCAGAGAAACCACCGGCCATAGTATTGGTTGTACCCATCTTAACGGTCTGACCCATGATGTGGAACGAGGGCTTCTCAATATAGCGCTGATATGATGCCGAGGCAGATATCTCGGGCCACAAAGCGGCATAAGTACCCTTCTTGGCGTACTTCTTTGCCTGGATAGTCTGGTCGGCAATCTGCACCGTAGGACTCTCACTGAGAGCAATCTTCAACGCATCGTCGAGCGTGAGCACCAAAGCGCCCTGCTGCGACGAGGCTGCTGCCCCAGCATTCTCTTGCGCCATCACAGGCACCGAAGTCACGCATACAAGCGCAAACAACGTAAAAAAGAGATTCTTCAGTTTCATACAATCTAATTTTTAGTAATAATTAAGTTTATCTTTTCTTTCATTCTTTCCATATCCTGTTCCAGCTTGTCGTGGTCCTGCTTTGCCAGCTCGCGACGCTCGGCAAGCGTCAGTGGCTTGGGGCTTCGGGCAAGTATCTGGTCGATAATCTGACGACCCTTTTCCGAAGCTATACCTCTCAAGAAGTTGATAAGCATGGCCGAGAGCGCCTCCTCACGGGTAATCTCCTCGGGTATTACCGTCGAGTTTTCGTAGAGCAACGTCTGCATCGTATTGAAGAACAAGCGGGTCATAAGCTCCACATCAACCGAAGGCTCCAACTCGCCATTCTCCATCGAGTAGTCCAACACACACTGCAATCCCGCAAAACTCTGCTCAATGTGGCAGTGGCTCACTCGCTCGTGGACTACAGGGTAGAACTTTTTCAGGTTAATTGCCATTCGCTTATCCAGCTCCAGCATCACGCCGCCGTTAAGCAGTGCGTATGTGCAGGCAAGCAACTGCTCAATACCCGTGTCGTAGTGCTCGAGCGTTGAGAGTATCTCCTTGGCGCGTTGCTCCGAATGGTACTTCACACTCTCGAAGATCAGCTCCTCCTTATCGCCGAACATTTCGTAAAGCGTGCGCTTCGACATTCCGAGCGACTGAGCCACATCGTCCATACGAACCGACTTAACTCCCAGCGTCAGAACCATTTGAGCAACATGTGCTATTACTTTTTCCTTTTGAGTCATCTGTTTGTCTTTATTTCCAAGGCAAATATACGCACAGAAAACTGAAAAACAAAAAAAGTTTTCGAGTTTTCGAGTTTTTTGCGCATTTTTTATACAAAATGACCAAAACCGAATATTATCCCATTATGGAGATGCAAATATATAAAATCGCATTCTATCCGCGTGACATGTTTGTACATACAATTAAACCAAAAGTATCAGCGCTCCGCACAAATGCACATATTGACCAAAACATAGCTCATGGAAGTATTCTCCCACGCTATTGATATACGTCCGCACACACTCATTTATAACATATCAAACGTAAATTCGCCTAAAAAATTGACCGTGCAGGTATTTTTAATGAAAAAAATATTAATTTCACGCATCAGAAACAAGCTACCCCGATTGTATTATACTTTAGCCATCACACAACGCGATAACGGCAATGATGTATATATGAACATGAGGGAGACCAACAAAACTATATCAATGATCGAGCTGGTTACACACTACGATGAGCAACTCATCGCCGCAATAGGTTCGCTGCTCAGCCAACTGACACAACAACCCATAATCTTTGGAGAGGAGGAGCTAAGAAGCCTGATTGCCAACAACGCCTCACATCTATTTATTATGCGCGAGCAGGAAGAGGTGGTTGGCATGCTCACCCTGGGGACATATCTCTCCCCTACGGGCCGCAAGGCGTGGGTGGAGGATGTGGTAGTTGACATAGCATACCGCTCGCGCGGCTATGGCCGAGAGCTCATCTGCCACGCCATACGCTACTGCGAAGAGAATCTCTCGCCCTGCACTCTGATGCTCACCTCAAACCCGCAACGTGAGGCTGCCAATGCTCTCTACCGCACAAGCGGATTTGAACAGAAGATAACCAACGTATATAAACTAAACTGCCCCGATAATGAATAGAAAGACATTTCTCAAGACAACTGCCGCCTCGATGCTCGCTGTAGGAGCCGAGGGTGTGCACGCCAATATTTTCGACACCGCACCCATCGCAGGGCTCAAGGTCCGCTTTCTGGGTACGGGCGCAGCCGATTGGAACGGACGCGATGAGCGTGGCGAGTTGCGACGTCTGTCGAGCATACTGATGGACGACAGAATCTTCATCGACCTTACGGCTGGTGACCTTGAAATGATACCCTCGTCGGCACACCCCGACACCATCTTCTACACACACTCACATGGCGATCACTACCACCCAGCATCGGCACTACGCGCCGGCGTAAAACGTGTATATCTGGGTCAGACATGGTACGACATTGCAAAGGGAGATTTTCAGCGTGCTGCGCAGGAGTTGCAACTGCCCATGCCGGAGATTATTCCCGTATATGTAGGACAAAAGGTGAGCGTAGGCGATATCGACATCACGCCTCTGCCGGCCAGCCACGCTACGGGATACTTCTTCGAGCAGACACTGATGTATCTTATTGAGAAACAGGGCGTGCGCCTAATCTACGCCACCGACACGGGAGGCATACCCGCCGTAGCAGCCCGACTGGCAGGTATCGACGCGCACGAACGTCCGGGGAAGCCCATCACGGCTCTGATTATGGAAGCTACGATGGGCATGGGTTACGATGATGACTTCCGCTCCTTCACCCACACCAGCGTTGCTGGCGTTGAGCGCATCGTCCGCATATTAGAGAAGACCAACCGTTATACTCCACCCGCAGGTCAACCCGTATATCTCACCCATATGGCGCGCACGTTGCACGGCACACAGACTGAGCTGGATGCCACATTACCCCGTCCACTGCGCGCTGCTCGCGATGGCGAGGAGGTAATATTTAAAGCGAAATAGTAGCTATGAAACAGAGAGTATTTATCTGCCTTTGGCTCATCGTCGCGGCCATAAGCGGCTGCACAAGGGATAATCGCCCCGTGATAGGCATCGCATGGCGTGAGGGACTCACCGGCAGCTCATACATGGGCACATACCTCGCCCTCGAGGCTATTGGTGCTCGCCCCGTACTACTCGGACAGGTGCAGTCGTCGGCACTGACATACACCGACACAAAAATTAATGCCGAGCATATCGACTCGCTTGGCATTCTGCTTGCGACCGATGCCGAACAGGTAAAGAGCGGTTCACACCTCCACTCCAATGCCGAGGAGGTGATGCGTGGCATTGATGCCGTGGTGATGACGGGCGGCGAGGACATTAGCCCCACGCTCTTTCGCAATCCCCAGCCGTGGCACGGCATAGAGGCTGAGCGCGACTACAACCCATCACGCGATGTGAGCGACTACCTGCTTCTCGAATACTGCATCGACAACGACATTCCCACACT
>JAGBYV010000253.1 GCA_017628595.1 Alistipes sp. | reverse complement strand
GTTCTTGAGCTTTGAACGTACGAATGCGGGACCCTTACCGGGCTTGCAGTGCTGGAAATCAACAACAAGGAAAGTCTTGTTATCCATCTCGATGCACATGCCGATCTTGATATCAGATGCTGTGATAGTCATAATATTATAAGTTTTTGTTAAAATTTTCGCTTTTGACGGCGCAAAGGTAATAAAAATCAATCGTTCAACAAATTATTTAGTGTTAAATATAGGTTATTACCCGTCAAGCGGCTGAAAACAAATTGGCGGCAATAAAAAAACGGGCCGATTCGGATGTCCGTGCATGACAATATACCACGCAAGCACGGATTCAAATGCGGTCCTACTCGCCCCACTCGTAGCGCGACTCCGAAATACCGATGTGTGCAATAACGCGCTCTACGACAGTTGTCGCCAGCTCCTCAATTGACGTAGGGCGAGAGTAGAATGATGGCGAGGCGGGAAGGATGATTGCTCCAGCCTCGGTAAGGGTTGTCATATTACGCAGATGTATGAGCGAATAGGGAGTCTCGCGCACAACAAAGATTAGCGTGCGGCGCTCCTTAAGCATCACATCGGCAGCACGTTCGATAAGCGTCTGCGACACACCCGACGCAACACGTCCAATCGTTCCCACCGACGAGGGCACCACAATCATGGCATCCCACGAAGCCGAGCCGCTGGCAACGGAAGCAAACATAGAGTGGTTATCCATTCGCTCTATCTTCTCCGACGAGGGCATCACCTCCCCTTCATGCTCCACAACGGCTGGAGCATTGTCACTCATAATGAGTGCTATGCGCTCCACCCTGAGCGAGCGCACCAGATGTTCCAGTACCTGGCGGGCATATATAGCGCCGCTTGCAGCGGTTATGGCTACGATAACTTTCATCCTACAACTCAATGATTTTACACTTTAGACCCAGCTCCTTCACGCGCTCAAGCACACGCGGCAGAGCATAACTCATATTACGGAACGACTTGTCGCTGTCGTGAAAACAGATGATAGATCCCGCTTCGATATATTTCACCACACCGCGGGCACACTGCTCGGGCGAGAGTGCAAACGAGTAATCGCGCGAGAGGATATTCCACATGATAATCTTATATCGCTGACCCACGGCACGCATCTGCGAAGGTGTGACATGGGCATAGGGAGGGCGAAACAACTCCGTATGCAGCAAGCCTGCCGCCAGGTCAACATCTTCGATGTAGCGCTCGAGCGACATACCCCACCCTTTCTGATGCGAGTAGGTGTGATTGCCTACCTTATGTCCCTCATCCAGAATACGCTGATAGAGATCGGGGTACATCTCGGCATTCTTGCCCAGCACGAAAAACGTAGCCTTGGCATCGTAACGCTTGAGCGTGGCAAGAATCCACTCCGTAACACCAGGTGTCGGCCCGTCATCGAATGTAAGGAAGACACCGTTGCGGTCGTTTATCTCCCACACAAAGTCGGGATAGAGCCGTCTGAGGAATCGCCAGGGTTTAAATTTCATAACGTTACATACTCTTTTTACGCTTACGCGCGTTTAATTTACAAAAGTAGTATTTTTTATGTAATTCAAGATATATATTTTGCTTAAACTATTTTTTTAGTTATATTTGTCAATCTTAGCTACGTACGCAAAAATAAACGACAAAACCAATATGAAAAAGATCTTTTTACACTTTATCGCCTCGTTGGCCGTTGTAATGACCATGGTGGGCTGCAAGGCCTTCACCACCATCTCCTCATCAGGAGAGACATCAACCGGCACACCCTACGAGATGATACTCGTATGCGCGCAGCCCCAGTGGCAGAGCGAGTTGGGCGATACCCTGCAGGCTATCTTCAAGCAGCCCGTGCAGGAGTTGATGCAATATGAGCCGATGTTTGACGTGGTTCGCATCCTGCCCAACAACTTCGGCAGCCTTACGCAGAAGCATCGCAACATCGTGACCGTTCTAGTTGACCCTACAATTACGGAGCCAAGCATTGGTGCTCAGTATGACATTACGGCATCGCCTCAGATTCAGGTAGCCATTCAGGGTCCCGACAACGCTACGGTAGCCAAGTACGTATCGGACAATCGCGAAAACCTGCTCTACGTTTTGGAGAAGGCCGAGCGCGATCGCAAGGTTGCATATGTGGAGCGATACAACTCGCAGCCTATGCACGACATGCTCAAGGAGCGTTTTGGTGCCGACATCTACATCCCCGACAACTACAAGATCCGCTCGATGAGCGACGATATGGTGTGGATCTCGCAGGAGTTCCCGACCGCCAGCCAGGGATTCTTCATCTACAAGTATCCTTACGAGGGACAACGCTCTCTCACGGCTGAGGCTCTGGTAAAGGCACGCAACCGCTTTGCGCAGCGCATCCCCGGCCCGGCTGATGGCTCATATATGACCACCGTTGAGGCTATTGTCGATGATACAGGCGAAAACTATGTTCCCTTTATGCCCAAGTACCGCTCTTTCAGCATCGAGGATTGCCCCTGGATTGAGCTTTCAGGATTCTGGGAGGTTGAGGGCGACTTCATGGGAGGCCCATTTGTAAGTTATACCACAGTAAACAAGGCTACCAAAGAGGTGGTGACATACGACTGCTATCTCTACTCTCCGCGCGACGAGAAGCGTAATATGTTGCGCGAACTGCAGCACTTCATCTACCTGATGAAATTCCCAAAGGCCGAATAACACAGTAACCTGCCCTTGTGGCAGGTTATTTTTTTATATAAGGCAACTCGTCCACATCATCTTCACCACTACCCTTTAAGACTGACTCCCGGCACAAAATCATCCAGGCAGTCCATACAATACTCCATGCGGCATATATAGTCAAAGAGCAAACCATCTTTG
>JAGBYV010000252.1 GCA_017628595.1 Alistipes sp. | reverse complement strand
ATGCGGTTGAACTCGATCAGCGCCTCGGTGTGGCGATCGTTGTGCGCCACGGGCTGCACCACCTTGCCGTACCAGAGGATATTATCGGCCAAGAGGATCGAACCGCTATGCACCAATCCGCTATCCATCAACATATTATAGTAGGCAGGATATTCCCTCTTGTCGCCGTCGATAAAAACCATATCGAACTGCTTACCCAGCTGCGGGGCAATCTCCAGCGCCGAGCCCACATGCAAGTGAATCTTATGCCCGTGCGGTGAGCGGTCGAAGAAGGATTGCGCCAACGGTTGCAACTCATCATCCACCTCGCAGGTGTCGATCGTAGCACCCTCCTCCAGTCCGGCGGCCATGCAGAGTGCCGAGTAACCCGTGAAGGTGCCAATCTCAAGGATCGATTGCGGGCGGAACATCTTTACGAGCAGCTCGAGCAGCTTGCCCTGTATGTGTCCCGAGATCATGCGGGGATTGAGCACACGCAGGTGAGTCTCGCGGTCGAGCTCGCGTAGCAACGTATCCTCGGGTGAGGAGTTATCGTGGATATATTTTTCAAGTAAGTCCATAATCTATTGATATATTAGCGTCGAAGTCTTTGCGAAAATCTCTTCAGCAACCTCCATTATCTGCTCAGCCTTGACGGCAGTCACCTTGCGATATACCTCCTCGAGGGTATCTATCTCGTCGTGAACAAGATAACTCTTGCCGGCGCCCAGCATATAGCCCTCGTTGTTCTCCATCGAGATGGCCATCTGCGCCAGAAACTGTCGTTTGATCATCGCCAGACGGCGCGCCGTGAGGGGCGTTGAGCGCAGTGAGCGTAACTCCGCGTCGATGAGCTCGCGGCAGTGGTCGGCATTGTGGTGGTCGGAGCTGAAGTATATGGCCACCATACCCGAATCGTTGTATGGCGTGTATGTAGCCTCGGTGTTGTACGATAGTCCATTCTTCTCGCGCAGAACCACGTTAAGACGCGAGTTGGCTGATGGGCCTCCCAGGATGTTGATCAATAGCGACAGCGGCAGACGACGCTCGGCGTGTATGTCGTAGGCACGTGCTCCGATGATGCAGTGTGTCTGGTGGGTATGCTTGCTGACTACCCTCTCGAATGGCTCCACCATGGCGGGCTTCGAGCGGCTGAACTCTCGCTTTGTAGCTACGTGCTGACCGAAGTATTGCTCCGCCACGCTCTTTACCTTAGAGAGCGAGAAGTTGCCTATGGTCGAAAACACCATTTGGTCGGTGGTATGCGTGCGGATGATGAAGCGCTTGATGCTTTCGGAGTTGTGGCGCGCCAATGAGGCTTTTGTGCCAAGGATGTTGTGTCCCAATTCAGAGCCCTCGAAAATCATATCCTCGAAGGTGTCGAAAATCATATCTACGGGCGAATCCTTGTAGGTATTTATCTCGTCAATGATAACCTCACGCTCACGCTGCAGCTCGTGCTCGGGGAAGGTAGAGTGAAAGGCTACATCGGCGATTAGCTCAGCGGCCTTAGCAAAATCCGAACGCAGAGTTGTGGCGTGGATTGTGGTATCCTCCTTTGTGGTGTAGGCATTGAGTTCGCCGCCACGATTCTCCAGACGGCAATTCACCTGGTATGCCTTACGGTGTTCGGTGCCCTTGAAGAAGGCGTGCTCGGCAAAGTGCGCCAGACCATATTCGCCATCGCGCTCATCGCGTGTGCCGGCATTTATAACCAGCGCACAGTGTGCGATACTCGATTTGGTGCGGCGGTGTATGCCCTTGATTCCGTTGGGTAATATGTATGTTTCAAACTCCTTCATCTATTCTCTGTTGTGTTCTTTCAGGAAGCGACCCGTATAGCTCGCCTCGCACTGCTCCAAATCCTCGGGAGTACCCTCGAAGATCACCTCGCCGCCCGTGCTGCCCGCCTCGGGACCGAGGTCGATAACCCAGTCGGCACACTTTATCACATCCATGTTGTGCTCCACGATTACAATAGTGTGTCCGTTGGCAATCAGGGCGTTGAACGCCTTGAGCAGACGCTGTATGTCGTGGAAGTGCAGACCTGTGGTGGGCTCATCGAAGATGAACATAATCTGCTTCGTGTCGTTGTCCTTCGAGAGGAACGATGCCAGTTTCACGCGCTGGCTCTCTCCGCCCGACAGCGTCGAAGAGGATTGACCGAGGCGTATATATCCCAGTCCCACATCCTGCAGCGGCTGCAGGCGCTCGACGATGCGTCGGCACGTTGAGTTGCTCTGCTTCTCTTCGGAGAAGAATGTGATGGCGTCGTCGACGCTCATCTCCAGAATGTCGTGAATATTCTTGCCGCGATACTTTATCTCCAGCACCTCATCCTTGAAGCGCTTGCCGTGGCAGGCGTCGCAGATGAGCTCCACGTCGGCCATGAACTGCATGCTCACCTTGATGGTTCCTTCGCCCTGACACTCCTCGCAGCGGCCTCCCGCAACATTGAACGAGAACGATGCCGCCGTAAGACCGGTATGAATAGCCTGTGGCTGGTCGGCATATAGCTTGCGAATCTCGTCGTATGCCTTCAGGTAGGTCACGGGGTTTGAGCGTGAGGATTTGCCGATGGGGTTTTGATCCACGATCTCCACCGAGCGAAGCATTGCCACATCGCCCTCCAGACTATCGTGATCGCCAGGCTTCTGACCCGCATCAAACAGAATACGGCGCAGTGCCGGATACAGGATTCCCTTTGCCAGCGACGACTTGCCACTACCGCTAACGCCAGTAATACAAGTCATAACGCCCAGGGGTATGCGTACATCGATGTTCTTCAGGTTGTTCTCTCGTGCGCCTTTTATGACGATCGAGTTGCTCCAGCCTCGCGGCGTTGTGGGGCGCTCGATTCGTCGGCGGTGCATAAGGTAGTCGGCCGTAAGGCTATCCTGAGCCTCGGAGAGTCCCTTAAGCGGGCCGTTATACATAATCTGACCACCCATCTCGCCAGCGCGTGGGCCAACATCGACGATGTGATCGGCTGCGCGGATAATCTCCTCCTCGTGCTCCACCACGATGACCGTATTGCCAATGTCGCGCAGCTGCTTCAGAACCTTGATCAGTCGGTGCGTATCGCGCGGATGCAGACCAATGCTGGGCTCGTCGAGAATGTAGAGCGAGCCAACGAGGTTGCTGCCAAGCGATGTGGAGAGGTTGATGCGCTGGCTCTCGCCACCCGAGAGAGATGACGACAGACGATCCAGTGTGAGGTATCCCAGGCCTACATCCGAGAGGTATGCCAGGCGGTTGCGTATCTCTACGATGATACGTTCAGCGGTGTGGCTGTCGTGCTCATCGAGCGAGAGTGTAGAGAAGAATTCGATAAGCTGATCGACGGTCATACGCACGATCTGTGCTATATTCTTGCCTCCAACCTGCACGTATAGCGCCTCTTTGCGCAGGCGGCTGCCGCCACAAGTGTGGCAGGTTGTTTTGCCCGTGTAGCGAGCCTTCATCACTCGGAACTGAATCTTGCGACGCTCACTCTCGATATAATCGAAGAAGGTGTTGATGCCGTAGAAATATTCATTGCCCGTCCACAGCAGCTCCTTCTGCTCCTCCGTCAGGGCGTAGTATGGCTCATGTATGGGGAAGCCAAAGAGGTGGGCATTCTCAATGAGCTGATCCTTCCACTTGCGCATAGTGGCTCCACGCCAGCATACTATGGCATCCTCGTAGATGGTCTTGCTCTTGTCGGGAATGACCAGATCCATATCTATGCCTACCGTCTTGCCGTAGCCCTCGCACTCGGGGCAGGCACCGATAGGATTGTTGAAGCTGAACAGGTGCTCCGTAGGCTGCTCGAACTCAATGCCATCGGCCTCGAAGCGAGCCGAGAACTCGTGTATAGAGTCGTTGATAGCCACGCGGCAGAGATCATCACCATAGCTATATGCTCGTGCGATGGCATCGCGCAGACGCAAAAGGGTGTCATCGTCATCGGCCATGCGCAGACGATCGACCACGATTGCAACATCTTCGGCGCGAGTATCGGCGTTGATCTTTGGCAGAAACTCCTCGATGAGTATGGCCTCGCCATCGACCCACAGACGGGTGAAGCCGTCGCTGAGAAGTTGCAACAGGCGTTCGATAATACCCTCGCCCTCCTTTAAGAGCATGGGAGAGATGACCACCACTCGGCAATCCATACCCTCGCGTGTGATGAAATCTACCACATCATCGACACTCGAGCAGCGCACCTCCTGTCCCGAAATGGGCGAAAAGGTGTGACCAATGCGGGCAAACAACAGTTTGAGGTAGTCGTAAATCTCGGTTGTGGTGCCCACCGTTGAGCGGGGATTGCGGGTGTTGACCTTCTGCTCGATGGCAATAGCGGGAGCAATGCCCGCGATCAGATCCACGTCGGGTTTGTTGATACGTCCCAAGAACTGACGGGCATAGGCCGAGAGGCTCTCCACATAACGGCGCTGACCCTCGGCAAATATGGTGTCGAAGGCCAAGGTCGATTTGCCCGAGCCCGAGAGACCAGTGATGACGGTCAGTGTGTTGTGCGGGATGGTGAGGTCAACACTCTTCAGGTTATGTACCCTCGCACCCTTGATGTATATCGTTTTGTCTTGTGACATCTTCTGTTGCTTTTATTACTCTATCACCTCGATGATAGCACCTTCGACCTTGCCAAGGCGTCCCAACACTATGTCGGCTCGGCTGTTGCGTATGGAGAGAGTCATTGAGCAGAGGTTGTCGAATGTCTGCTCCTCGATTGTGGGCTGCTCCTCCTTGATTATGCGCATTACGTCGTTCATTACAACGTACGAGAAATCCACCTTGATGCGTGTGTCAACCGTACGCTCGACCACCGTTGCAGCATCCAGTGCCGCTGCTGCCGACTCCTTGTATGCGGCGATGAGTCCCGGAACACCCAGCTTCGTGCCACCGAAGTAGCGCACCACCACAATCAGACAGTTCGTTATCTCACGTGAGAGCAGTTGTCCGAGTATGGGCTTGCCGGCCGTGCTCGAGGGCTCGCCATCGTCGTTGGCGCGGAAACGCTCGCCAAAGGGACCCAGACGCCACGCGTAGCAGTGGTGCGTAGCGTCGTAGTAACGCTTGCGCAGTGGTTCCAGACAGGCGGCAATCTCCTCCTCGCTCTCGACGTGGAAAGCATAGCAGAGGAACTTGCTGCTGCGCTCCTTGAAGATGGCCTCGGCGTTGCCTTCAATGGTTAGGTAACTATCTTTCTGTTGCTCCACGGT
>JAGBYV010000251.1 GCA_017628595.1 Alistipes sp. | reverse complement strand
TGCCGGTTCAGGCCACGGTGGCTACTCAACTCGCGGTTTGAAGGGTGCCAAGTCTCGTTCGGGTTACTCACGCAAGCTCGGTTTCGAGGGCGGTCAGATGCCTTTGCAGCGTCGTCTGCCTAAGTTCGGTTTCAAGAACCTGAAGCGTGTAGAGTACAAGCCCATCAACCTCTCTACCTTGGAGGAGTTGGCCGCAAAGAAGGAGCTCACTGCTATCAACATCGATACTTTGATCGGTGCAGGTTTTATCTCGTCTAACGACCGAGTTAAGATCCTTGGCAACGGTTCAGTATCGAAGGCTCTCACCGTTACGGCTCATGCTTTCTCTAAGAGCGCCGAGGCTGCTATCACAGCTGCAGGTGGCAACGTAGAAAAGTTGTAATCTTAAATAAAAGAATAATATTATGAACGGTTATCTGATTGCTGGTTTGTTAGTTGCGATCATCGTATTGCTTCTGGCTACCAACAAGAAACTCGTTGAAACATTGAAAAACATGTACAAGATCGAGGAGCTGCGTAAGCGTATCTTCTATACGATCGGTCTCCTTCTTGTATATCGTTTGGGATGTTTTGTGGTCATACCGGGTATCAACCCCAACATGTTGGGCGCTGATTCGGCATTGGCAGACCAGATGAACAGCAACACCCTCTTGGGTCTTCTGGACGTATTCTCTGGTGGTGCATTCGCCAATGCAGCGGTTCTCGCACTCGGTGTAATGCCCTACATCACCGCCTCTATCATCATTCAGCTGCTCGGCATCATGGTCCCCGCAGTTCAGAAGTTGCAGAAGGAGGGTGAGAGCGGCCGCCGCAAGATGAACCAATGGACACGTTTGCTTACGATCGTGGTGCTCTGTATCCAGGGTCCTGCTTACATGGCCAACCTCTACCGTACTATGCCTCAGGAGGCATTCGTTATGGGAGGTACCCCCTATTTCTTCATCTATGCAACAGTGATCCTCATCGCAGGTACCATGTTTACCATGTGGCTCGGTGAGCGTATTACGGACAAGGGCATCGGTAACGGTGTCTCAATGATCATCATGATTGGTATCGTAGCCCGCCTGCCTCAGGCTTTGATGGCCGAGTTTACTGCTCGTGTCAGCACCTCTACGGGTAGCCTTATCATGTTCGTGGTGGAACTTGCCCTACTGTTCTTGGTGTTCCTGGTATCTATCGCAGTCATCCAGGCTGTTCGCAAGGTACCTGTACAGTATGCAAAGCGTATTATCGGTAACAAGCAGTACGGTGGTGTACGTCAGTACATCCCCTTGAAGATGAATGCAGCAAACGTTATGCCTATCATCTTTGCACAGGCTCTTGTTATGATTCCTGCGTTGATTCCCGGTTTGCAGGGTGCCTTCGCAAATATCCAGGGCTTCTGGTATAACTTTACGCTTGCTGTGTTGGTAATCGCCTTCACCTATTTCTACACCGCGATTATCATCAATCCTCAAATGATGGCCGACGATATGAAGCGTAACGGTGGCTTTATCCCCGGTGTTAAGCCCGGTAAGCAGACCGTTAACTATATCGATACCATCATGACGAGAATCACCCTTCCCGGCTCAATCTTCCTTGCACTGGTGGCTATCATGCCCGGTCTTGCAATGAAGTTCCTGGGCATCCAGCAGCAGTTCGCCTACTTCTACGGCGGTACATCATTGCTGATTATGGTGGGTGTTGTTCTCGATACTCTGAAGCAGATTGAGAGTTACCTTTTGATGCGTCACTATGACGGTTTGATGAAGACCGGACGTATTCAGGGTCGCTATTAAGAGTCGCCGATTTTAAGAATTTAGTCGGAAGCCTTAAAGATTATATATAAGTATGGCCGCACGCGTATAAAGGTGGCGGGCGGTAAAAACAACGAAGATGATTCATTTAAAGACTAACGAAGAGATTGAGATCATGCGCGAGTGCAACCTGCTGGTGAGCCGCACGCTTGCCGAGGTGGGACGCAACATCCGCGAGGGTGTTACTACGCGTGAGTTGGATCGCATTGCTGAGACCTTTATCCGTGACCACGGCGCCGAGCCTGCGTTTCTGGGTTATCAGGGTTATCCGGCATCTATCTGCATCTCGATCAATGAGCAGGTCGTACACGGTATTCCGGGTGATAGAGTCATCAAGCAGGGCGACATCGTATCGGTGGATGTAGGTACGTTTTTGAAGGGGTTTGTTGGTGATTCGGCTTATACGTTCGCCGTAGGTGAAGTAAGCGCGGAGGCACGCCAACTTCTGGAAGTTACCAAAGAAGCTCTTTGTAAAGGTACTGCACAGGCGAAGGCCGGTAATCGCGTAGGCGATATCTCGGCTGCCGTGCAAGAGTACGCCGAAAGCTTTGGCTATGGCGTAGTGCGCGAACTGGTTGGTCATGGAGTAGGACGAAAAATGCATGAGTCCCCCGAGGTTCCCAACTTTGGCGCACGAGGTAGAGGGCCACTCTTGAAGGAGGGTATGGTTATCTGCATCGAGCCTATGATTAATATGGGCACGAAGGCAGTGGTCTTTGAGCGCGACGGCTGGACCGTGCGCACCAAGGACAATAAGCCATCCGCACACTTCGAGTTTGCAGTGGCTATCCGCCGCGATGGAGCAGACGTATTGACAGACTTTAATATAATCGAACAGGCACTTAACACAAAGTAAGCAAAAGACTCTATGGCAAAACAAACTGCTATTGAACGAGACGGAACAATTATCGAGGCGTTGTCAAACGCTATGTTCCGTGTCGAATTGGATAACGGACACGTTATCACGGCTCATATCTCAGGCAAGATGCGTATGCACTACATTAAGATCCTGCCCGGAGATAAGGTCAAAGTGGAGATGACCCCCTACGATTTGAGTAAGGGTCGCATATCCTTTAGGTACAAATAATTAAGATTGCTTGAAAATTATGAAAGTAAAAGCATCAATCAAGAAGAGAAGTGAGGATTGCAAGATTGTAAAGCGCAAGGGTAAGCTTTATGTTATCTGCAAGAAGAATCCTAAGTTCAAAATGCGCCAAGGGTAATATTCAAACGATTAATTAAAGTAAAGAATTTATGGCACGTATAGTTGGTGTAGATTTACCAAAAAACAAGCGCGGCGTGATCGGCCTTACCTACATCTATGGTATCGGTCGCAGCACGGCGAGCAAGATTCTGGCAGCAGCTGGAATCAGCGAAGATATTAAAGTAAGTGACTGGACTGACGATCAGGTAGGTGCAATCCGTGCTACGATCGCTGACATGGGCCTGAAGGTGGAGGGTGAGTGCCGTTCACTCGTTCAGCTCAACATCAAGCGATTGATGGACATCGGTTGCTACCGTGGTATCCGTCACCGTCTTGGTCTTCCCGTTCGTGGTCAGTCGACCAAGAACAACGCACGTACTCGTAAGGGTCGCAAGAAGACTGTAGCAAACAAGAAAAAGGCAACGAAGTAATAAATAGGAAGTTATTATGGCAAAGAAAACTGGAACAGTTAAGAAGAAGGTTGTTAAGGTTGGTGCCGTTGGCATGGCTTTCGTTCACTCGACTTTCAACAACGTAATCATTACCATCACTAACGAGGTTGGTGAGGTTATCAGCTGGTCTTCAGCCGGTAAGATGGGTTTCCGCGGCTCGAAGAAGAATACTCCCTATGCAGCGCAGACCGCAGCAGCAGATTGCGCAAAGGTTGCCTACGATATGGGCTTGCGTAAGGTTAAGGTTTATGTTAAGGGTCCCGGTCAGGGTCGTGAGAGCGCCGTTCGTACTATCCACGGTGAAGGTATCGAGGTAATGGAGATTATCGACGTTACTCCGCTGCCCCAC
>JAGBYV010000250.1 GCA_017628595.1 Alistipes sp. | reverse complement strand
TCGACAACGACGTCATCACCGTAAAGCCTCGCCAGAAGGTCGATATCGTGATAGCATCGGAGAGCCCCATCGGCTACCGCGCTATCATCAACTCGCGCCACTGGGGTATGATCTACAAGAATCAGATCTTCCGCCCCGTACGCGTAGGCGATAGTCTGGAGGGTTGGGTACGCCGCATTACGGACGACAACCGCATCGACCTCACGCTCCAGCAGCAGGGTTACGATGGTGTTACCTCGTCGGCCGAGACTCTGCTCTCGCTCATCAAGGAGAATGGCGGTGTGTTGACCGTTGGTGATGACTCTTCACCCGACCAGATCCACGCCCTCACTCAAATGAGCAAGAAGGTATTCAAGCGCGCCGTAGGCATCCTTCTCAAGCGAGGTGATATTGTAGCCGAGAGCACTCAAATCAAACTTAAGTAATGGCATCTCTGCACACCGCCGAGCGAGTATCGGCACGCGACCGTTCGGACAACTTTGTCTTTCAGCGTTCAATCCTGGCCTACTACGAGGCTGCAGGGCGCGTCCATGGCCATGTGCTGGAGATTGGCACCGGCATGGGCTACGGCATCGATGTTGTGGCACCCGCTGCCGAGCGCTTCATTACCATCGACAAGAGCCGTGCCTTCGAAGTTAAGCTACCCGCCAATGCCGAGTTTCGACAGATGGAGGTGCCGCCCATTGGCTTCGAGGATGCCTCGTTCGACTACGTCATATCGTTTCAGGTCATCGAACACATCAAGCGCGACAGGGAGTTCATCCGCGAGGTGCATCGCATACTGCGTCCCGGTGGAAAGTTCATCGTATCGACACCCAACGCCCCCATGTCGCTCACACGCAACCCGTGGCACGTGAGGGAGTACCGCCCAGAGGAGCTCAAGGCACTGCTTGGCGAGCACTTTTCCGAAGTGGAGTGTCTGGGCGTAAGTGGAAATGAGCGCGTAATGGAGTATTACGAGAAGAATCGTCAGGGCGTGGAGCGCATCACGCGATTCGACCCGCTGGATCTGCAGCACCGCCTGCCCCGCTGGATGCTGCAAATTCCCTACGACATCCTGAACCGCCTTAACCGCCGCCGTCTGCTCGACGAAAACACATCGCTCACGGAGTCCATCACGATGCAGGATTACAGCATAGGAGCGGTCAGCGACCACTGTTTTGATCTTTTTTACATCGCACACAAATAAAAAAATGGCAGAGTTCATATTTTCTGCCATTTTTTTTATATATTTACGAAATAGAAAAATCGCTTTCGGACGATGAATGAAACATTGATTATCGCAATGCTGGTGCTCTCGGGCATCGTTGTGGGTGTGATCAACACACTCGCAGGCGGCGGTGCGTTCATCTCCATGACACTCTTTACGGTGATTGGCCTGCCCATCAACGTCTCGAACGGTACGAATCGCATTGCTGTAGTGTTGCAGAATCTCACATCGTCGATTACCTTTCTGCGCAAGCGCATGCTCGACATCCGCAGCGGAATAAAACTCTCGATTCCGGCCGTAATAGGAAACATTGCGGGCTCGCTTGTAGCCAGCCAGATCAGCGATTCGATTTTCAAGATCTGTATGACCATCGTGCTTACCGTGGTGCTGCTCTATATGATCTTCGACAAGAGCCACAAGCATCCCAACATCCACGGCGGTCATCCGCTGGTGGTGCGCTGGTGGCACTATCTGCTGTTCCTGTTTATGGGATTCTACGGCGGTTATATCTATGTTGGTCTGGGCTATGTGATTCTGGCCGCTACGATATGGCTTATGGATCTGGACATTGTCACCGCCAACGTCGTAAAGTGTTTTATTATATTTGTCGCCACGCCATTCTCGCTCATCATCTTTATGGTCAACGGACAGGTCGACTACGCATACGGTCTTTGGCACGGTTTAGGCAATGTCGTGGGAGCATACCTTGCTTCGCGCTACATTATATCGTGGGGCGTGACGTTCGTGAGATGGGCGACATTTGTTATTATTATGATCTGCTTTGCCGATCTGGTGGGACTGATCTCAATGCAGGATATGTTGTACGCAATGTTGGCGTAGGAGTTTGATGGAGGAGATATAGATGGAATTCAAGAAGGATGATAAGATAGTCGTTACAGGCGCACGAGTTCACAATCTGAAAAATATTGATGTCGAAATACCCCGTTATGCACTCGTTGTCATAACGGGATTATCAGGTTCAGGCAAATCCTCATTGGCCTTCGACACCATATATGCCGAGGGACAGCGCCGCTACATGGAGACTCTGTCCACCTATGCACGCCAGTTTGTGGGCACGATGGAGCGTCCCGATGTGGATAAGATTACGGGCCTGAGCCCCGTGGTTGCCATCGAGCAGAAGACCACGAATAAGAATCCCCGCTCGACGGTGGGAACGGTCACCGAGATCAACGACTTCCTGCGACTTCTCTATGCCCGTGCCTCAAGAGCCTACTCCCCCATCACCGATGAGGAGATGGTGCACTACACCGACGAGCAGATTTGCAACCTTATCATCCAGGGCTTCGCAGGGCGCAAGGTAGCCTTCATGGCTCCCATCATCAAGGGTCGCAAGGGCCACTACCGCGAACTGTTCGAGTCGCTGGCCAAGCGTGGCTACATATATGCCCGCATCGATGGCCCGGTGCGTGAAATCTCGGCCGGCATGAAGCTCGACCGCTACAAGATACACACCATCGATCTGGTGGTGGACCGCATGCGCATCGCGGAGGACAACGCCGAGCGTGTGATGAGTTCTCTGAAGGAGGCTATGCGTCAGGGCAAGGGCACTATGGCTCTGTATGATTATGACACCGAAGGGCTGCGTTACTTCTCGCGTCACCTGATGTGCCCATCTACGGGTGTGGCGTTCGAGGATCCCGCACCGCACACCTTCTCATTCAACTCGCCGCAGGGAGCCTGCCCACGATGCAGCGGACTGGGTGTGGAGGCCGTATTCGACAGGGAGAAGATCATCCCCGACGAGAATAAGAGTCTGCGCGAAGGAGCCATCGAGCCGATAGGAAAATTCAAGAACAACAAGATATTCACCCTTCTCGCGCTTCTGGGCAAGCGCTACGACTTCACTCTCGACGACCCCATAACAGCCATCTCGGAGGATGGTCTGAATGCCATTCTCTATGGCGACCCCAAACCCCTTACGGTCGATCTGTCGGAGTTTAGCTCCCTGTCGGGAAGAAGAATGATTCCCTGGGAGGGTGTTGCCGAGTATGTGCAGTCAAATGATGACGAGGAGTCGAAGAAGGGTCAGAAGTGGCGCGAGCAGTTTATGGCCTATCGTCCGTGCAGCGTCTGCGGCGGATCACGTCTGAAGAAGGAGTCGCTGCAGTTCCGCATCGGTGGTAAGAATATCGCCGAGGTATCGGCCCTCTCGATTGCCGACTTCTCGGAGTGGATGTCCACCATCGAGCAACATTTCAACGACAAGGAGCTGAAGATCGCGCAGGAGATAATAAAAGAGATCCGCGAGCGTCTGCACTTTTTGATGCAGGTGGGTCTGGGTTACCTCTCACTTGGTCGCTCGGCACGTTCGCTCTCGGGTGGCGAGAGCCAGCGCATACGCCTTGCCACACAGATCGGATCGAAGCTCGTGAATGTTCTCTACATCCTCGACGAGCCGAGCATCGGTCTGCATCAGCGCGACAACCGCCGCTTGATAAAGACACTGCAGGAGCTGCGCGATGCGGGCAACTCGGTGCTGGTCGTGGAGCACGACGAAGATATGATGCGTGAGGCCGACTTTATTGTGGACGTAGGCCCCAAGGCGGGACGCCGTGGCGGTCAGATTGTGGCTACGGGCACGATCGAGGATATTATGCGCTCATCGTCAATCACGGCCGACTACCTGTGTGGTCGTCGCAAGATAGAGATCCCCGCAACACTTCGCGAGGGCACAGGTCAGAGCATTACGATTCGTGGCGCAAGGGGTAACAACCTCAAGGGCATAGATGCCGAGTTCCCGCTCGGTAAGTTCATATGCGTAACAGGCGTCAGCGGCTCGGGCAAATCGACCCTGATAAACGAAACGCTGCGTCCGATACTGAGCCGACAACTATACCGCTCCTTCGATCAGCCTCTACACTACGACTCTATCGAGGGCATCGAGCACATCGACAAGCTGGTCGTGGTCGATCAGTCGCCTATTGGCCGTACGCCACGCAGTAATCCGGCCACCTACTCCAATGTCTTTTCCGACATTCGAAAACTCTTCGAGGCTACACCCGATGCACAGATTCGTGGCTTCAAGGCGGGACGCTTCTCGTTCAACGT
The DNA here is from genome assembly GCA_017628595.1 of Alistipes sp. Lineage (GTDB taxonomy): Bacteria > Bacteroidota > Bacteroidia > Bacteroidales > Rikenellaceae > Alistipes. The sequence continues at coordinate 1,899 of JAGBYV010000250.1, read as the reverse complement.
GAAGGGAGGTCGCTGCGAGGAGTGTCGTGGCGCGGGTGTGCAGACCATCGAGATGAACTTCCTGCCCGACGTATATGTACGTTGCAAGGCGTGCGGAGGCCACCGCTACAACCGCGAGACTCTGGAGGTGAAGTACAAGGGCAAGAACATCGACGATGTGCTCAACATGACCGTAAATATTGCCGTCGACTTCTTCGCCAACATACCATCCATATATCAGAAGCTCAAAGCCATACAGGATGTAGGTCTGGGTTACCTCACTCTGGGTCAGCCCTGCACAACGCTCTCGGGTGGCGAGAGCCAGCGCATAAAACTTGCAGCCGAGCTGTCGAAGAACGACACCGGTCGCACACTATACATTCTGGATGAGCCCACAACGGGCCTCCATTTTGAAGATATACGCCAGCTGCTATCGGTCATCAACAAGCTGGTTGACAGGGGCAATACGGCCATCGTCATCGAGCACAATCTGGACGTGATAAAGGTTGCCGACCACATCATAGACATCGGTCCCGAGGGTGGTGCCGGCGGCGGAGAGATCATAGCCGTAGGCACGCCACACGAGGTTGCAGCAAATGAGCGCAGCGTCACGGGCGAATTTTTACAGCGAATGGGCGTTTAGGCAAGAATTTTGAAGTCGTTTCCAGCAAAACCTTTTATGCTATGAAACGACTTCTTTTTACTATCACCTGCATCCTTGTGTGCAGTTATTGCGGCCCCTGCGTGCAAAGGGCTGCGGCGCAGACTCACGAGTCATATCTTCGCAGCACCCCCCATCAGGAGCGCATCGAGCATCGTGCCGAGCGGCTTGCCGCACTTGAGCAGCAGATCGACTCCATTGTCCTCTCCCACAACTTCGAATTCAATCCGCAGAGTGTGCAGATTCAACCCGCTGGGCAGCTGCACATGTTTGCCAATGCCAACTTTATGACCATCGTGTGGCGCGGCACGCTGGACATCTGCCTGCCCTACTACACCGGCATCGTTGCGCCCTATCGCTATGTGGTGCTGAATCAGGTGGCGCCCCTTCTGAAGAACTATCTTACGGTCCAGACCCACTACGGCTGGCAGGTGTCGTTCAACACCACACTCGACGATGGCAACGACTACACCTTCACCTACGACATCTACTCCCACGGCGGCGCCACGCTCACCATCGCCTCCACATGGTACAACACGGTGCAATATACGGGTACAATCACTAAAATCTATTAATCATGAGAGCCCTTATTTCACTTCTTATGCTTGTCGCTGCAACACACTCAATGGCGCAGAACACCACGCAGCAAATCACCATCGAGCGCGACTCGGTGCCCGTCACCACCATTGTTCCCGTTGAGCAGACGCCCTACACATTGACCGACAGCATCGCGCAGGCAGCTCCCTCGCCGGAGCAGTTCCTCTCGCGGCGTGAGCGGAGAGCCGAGCGGGCACGCCAGTACGCCTTTTCGATCGACTCGCTCGTTGCCACACGCTCCTTTGCATTCTATCCTACGGCTATGCAGGCCGTGCCCGATGGGGAGATACGCATGGTTTATGCCGATTATTTCTACGCCTACTTTTCGCCCGTAATGCTGGAGGTGCACCTGCCTATGGAGCGCGGCACGATGCGGCAGATCGCGATCATCAACTTCGACGCCGACCAGATGGAGGACTTTGCGTCGGCCAAGTTCCATACGCAGTGGAATGTCTCCTTCTGGGCTGAGGATCGGGGCAAGAGGTATGACTTTGCACTGGAGATATCGACCGTCACGGGACAGACCTCGCTTACCATTGAAAGCCCCGATGGTGCTATGCGCTACATCGGCTCCGTCGGGCAACGCATCCGCGAAAACCGCTAAAACAAAGCCTGCCACCCATTATCAAGTGGCAGGCCTTAATTTATAGAATTTGCATGAG
>JAGBYV010000249.1 GCA_017628595.1 Alistipes sp. | reverse complement strand
GATAGCCAATGCCGAGAGCAACAATATTACTGCCGCGCCAACGACCATCCACATATCAATCGGCGTAATGCCTCCCATGGTCAACGGCTTGATAGTGCCACACATACCCAGAATAAGCAGTATATTGGCAACATTCGAACCAATGATGTTACCAAGCACCAGCGAGAGTTTGCCGCTTGCCGTAGCCGCCACACTCGATGCCAGCTCGGGAAGTGATGTGCCGGCAGCAACGATAGTGATGGCGATGATAGCTTCGCTAACACCCCACGCACGAGCGATGGCCGTAGCCGAGTTAAGGCAGAGGTTACCACCAGAGATAAGACCTGCCAAACCGATGGCGATAAAGAGGATCACTTTACCCCAGCCCATCGTTGTCTCCGTCTGCCTGCCATCGTCGGTACCTGCCTCCACGTCGGGAGCATCCTGCTTTGCCGAGCGGATAGAGTAGAGTACAAATGCGATGTACAACAGGAACAGGATAATACCCTCCAGGCGACCAATACCCTCGGGTGAGCCGATATAGAGAGCCATCACCAGCAACAATGCCGACACAGCGATGCAGATGGGTATATCGCGGCGGATATTCTCCCTGGTAAAGACCATCGGGCGCACCATAGCGCAGATTCCCAGGATGATAAGTATGTTAAATATATTGGAGCCGGTAACATTGCCGATAGCCATATCGCTATTACCATTGATGGCCGACAGAGTGCTCACGGTAAGTTCGGGCATAGAGGTGCCCACAGCCATCACGGTAAGTCCAACAATAAATTCAGGAACACGGAAGCGTGCGGCCATACCCACGCAACCCTTCGTCAGCAGGTCGGCGCCCACGGTAAGCAACGCCAGACCGACGATTAAAAGTATATAATCCATTTCTGTAGTTTTTTACTCTCTGCTCAGTGCGAGCAACTCGCCCAGCACTGAAATATTCTCTGCGATAAGGTCGGGCTGACGTGGCGCCTTGTCGGCCACATCGAGCGTCGTCTCTCCCGAAAGCACCAGCACACCAAAGGCACCTGCATTGAAGGCCATCTCGATGTCGGTATAGATGCGGTCACCCACCATAGCTACCTCGTCGGCACTCACACCGTAGCGTGTCTGCACACCTGCCAGCATCGTGGGATCGGGCTTGCCCAGTACAATGTCGGGTTGACGGCCCGTAGCATGCTCGATGCACTTGCAGATAGAGCCGCAATCCACCAGCACGGTAGGCTGATCGGTCGGGCACACACGGTCGGGGTTGGTGGCAACGTAGGGTAATCCCTGCTGCACCCAGTAGGCTGCACGGCACAGGCGATCGTACTCGAGCGTCTTGTCAAAGGCCACCACGACAGCATCGGGACGGTCGTCAGCCGACTGAGCCGTAGGCTCAAAGCCTGCACGCACGAACTCCTCTGTCATCGAAGGTGTACCCAGAATAAAGAGTCGGCGCGCGTCGGGATAGCGAGTGCGGATGTAGTCGATGGTGGCAAGAGCCGTAGTGTACATCTCCTCCTTGGTAGCTTCAATGCCCATACCCGCGAGTTTTTTCAGGTAGTCGGCAATCGAGGTCGAGGGGTTATTCGTCAGAAACGAATAGGTGATACCCATCTCGCGCAGACTCTGCAGAAAAGGTCGCGTATAGGGAAAGAGCGACTGCCCCATGTATATGGTGCCATCCATATCCAGAGCAACATGACGAATATGCGAGAGACGCTCACGCAGCGCCTCACTGTCATATATCGATCGAAACTTATTAAACATTATTTTATCTTTAGTAAATTTGGGTTTTTATTCAATTTGCTATCCTCGCGTGGCAAGCTTGCCGAGGATTTTCCTGCCGAGGCTACTTGTTCATTGCCTCCTCGCGGCGTATCTCACGCAACTCGCGTGCCGGCACTCCGCCCACAATCATATTCGGAGCCACATCCTTATTGACAACCGCACCAGCGGCGATGATGGCATTCTCGCCAATGGTCACACCCGGCAGAATCATCGCACCAGCGCCAATCCACACATTACGACCAATGTGGATGGGTGCCACAACAAGCGTATGACGCCGTGCAGGCTCCTCGGGGTGTCCCTCGGTGAGAATCTTCACATCGGGGGCGATGAAGACGTCGTCCTCGATGGTGATGCCGCCCTGATCGAGGAACGTACAGCCGAAATTGATAAATACTCCCTTGCCTACGCGTGTATTCTTGCCGAAGGCTGTATAGAAGGGCGGAAACATACGCACCTGCAGATCCTCCTGCCCCCAAATCTGTGAGAGCAGAGAGGTGATCTCGTCGGGCGTATGATACTTGCCATTGAGCTCAGCAACAAGCGCACGAGTCTTCTCAAACTC
>JAGBYV010000248.1 GCA_017628595.1 Alistipes sp. | reverse complement strand
AGCGTTACGGGAATTGTTGCAGCAGAAGATTGAGTTCCGAGCGCAGTAAAGTATGCCGGCAGCATTGCCACAAGCATCTTGAAGGGGTTACGCTTTGATACTGCACCCGACACACAATAGAGCAAAATGAGCCACACGATATGCAACACAAATATTACTCCGATAATCTTGATAAAGACGCCTATGACGCGCATCACCTCGCCCGCAGCAGTCATATCGAGGAAGATTCCGAAGATGTATAGCGGCAGAAGAGGAATAATCACAGACTCGATAGTCATCGTGACCAGATCGCCAAAGTCCTTTGCCACATTACGCAGCGCATCTCCCTTAAGATATGCCAGACCAAGGCCGACCATAAAAGCCAGCACAAGAGCCGTCATCACGCTCATCAGCGGGGCTATCTCAACGGTGAAATATGGCGTAAGTTTTGCTGTCTCCGCAGCAACATCCAGCGAAACGGCAGAGTCAATTATCGAAGGGAAGGTCAGTGCACCGGTAAAGTATGATGCCAGACCTGCAACAATGGTAGATGCATAAGCCAATAGCACCGTATATAGCAACATGCGTCCCGCACCACGACCAATATCAGCAATTGCAGGGATTACCATACCGACAATGATCAGAGGAATCAGAAAGCCGAGCAGCTGGCTGAACAGACCATTGAATGTAAGAAAAACACGTATACCCCACTCGGGCATCACTCCACCCAGCGCAACGCCCAGCACAATGGCCACAAGGATGCGCGGTAGCAGTCCAAACTTTATCTTTTTCAAAATATTCTTGTTTTTAGGTTATAAGCGAGATGCTTTCAATTCGGTTTATAATTTCTCGGCTTCCAGCTGCTCCAAACGCAGGTCGGCAGCAATCTTGTCGATAATGGATTTTACGACCGTGTCCATCTCAGAGCCTACGGAGTAGTCGGCCGAACATACAAAATTGACACGGTTATCGCGTATCAGGGCATTCATATCCTTGCGCTTGCCCTTATCGACGGGATTATATACGGCTATAGAGTGACCACCGTAGTTCTTCACAAGACGCATACATGGGATATCGGTCATACCATCACCCACATATATCATACGCTTGAATGGCACAGGGCGACGATTCTCCTCCATATACTGATTGACCATGCGTGTATCATAGACCGACTCCACACCCTTGTTAATCTTGAAGATAAACTGAGTCTTGTTGGTGTAGTTAACAGCTACGGCTGGCCAGTAGGCTATGCCATCAACATTATAAAGGAAAGAGCAGGCATATATGTGTTTAAACTCACCCGCTATGGATGTGCCCTCGATAATCTCCTTCAGACCCGATGAATTCACATAGTGCAGCAGGCGAATACCGCGCTCGGCAGCATAGGCATTCATACGCGGGAACCACGACTCAACGCCATTGTAGTAACGGATATTCCTTCCCGAATCCTGAAATGCCTCACGACGCAGTGAGAGGCCCTTGCTCTGCGCCTCCTGAATCATGCGGGCCATATATGTCAGTACGGGGTCGGCATCCTGCGTCTCGGCCAGTACATTTGCTTCGTGCCAAAACTCCTTATTGCTCTTGCCCACAGCGGGGATAAAGTCATATTCCTGCATATTGCCGGGAGCAAGAGTGCCATCGAAATCGTATATAAGAGCTACAGTGTATTCCATAATGCGTACAAAATTAGCAGATTTAACAAATATACAATTTTTTTCTGACATACGATGCTACTTGGCACAAAAAGAGGGTGCCGAACTATCAAAATCGACACCCTCTGCATTATAAAATAAGTAAAACTCCGTATGACCTATTTACTTTTGATATATTCATCAATAGCCTTTGCAGCCTTACGGCCTGCGCCCATAGCCAAAATAACCGTCGCAGCACCCGTAACGGCATCACCGCCAGCAAACACACCCTCGCGAGTAGTGGCACCCATCTCATTGGCTACAATACAACCACGTCGGTTAGTCTCAAGACCTGCAGTAGTGCTCTTAAGCAGGGGATTTGGCGACGTACCAAGTGCCATGATAACAACATCGCACTCAATAGTAAAGTCTGAATCGGGCTTTACAACGGGAGAACGACGTCCACTCTCATCGGGCTCACCCAGCTCCATCTCAACGCAGCTAAGGCCCGTAACCCAGCCCTTATCATCACCAATGACACGTGTAGGATTGGTCAGCATACGAAACTCAATACCCTCCTCCTTGGCGTGGTGCACCTCCTCGCGACGCGCGGGAAGCTCTGCCTCCGAGCGGCGATAGATAATCGTAGCATCAGCTCCCAGACGTTT
>JAGBYV010000247.1 GCA_017628595.1 Alistipes sp. | reverse complement strand
TGGGCTACATCGTAAAGACCCAGACGCAATGCTTCGGCGTTGATGTATATCACAAGCACGCCGAGAAGTTGGCCCCGATGATTGACTTTATGATGATTACTCACAACCATGCCGACCACCAGTGGAAGCCCCTCACGGCCGAGATGGAGCGTCAGGGCAAGGCCGTATATTCAAACTTTATGGATAACGGTCACAAGGTCACAACGGGCGATGAGTTCACTGTGGGCAACATCAGCGTGAAGGTCACTACGGTAGATCACAATGCTACGCTGAAGAACTTTGTCAACACCTACGAGATCAACTGCTACGCGTCGAAGGGCAAGAAGGGTTATGTGATGTTCTTCTCGGGCGATGCTCACAACTACGAACAGCTGAACCCCACAACGGCTGTTGATGTATTCATTCCTCACCTTGCCGTAGGTCTTAATATGGCCGAGGCGGTGAAGAAGATTGCGCCGAAGGAGGTCCTGATGTCGCACATTCTGGAGTTGGGTCACTCAATTAACAAGTGGCGCTGGTCATACGAGTATGGCTTGAACGAGTGCGAGAAGCTCCAGCGTGAGGGCGTCTATCTGCCCGTATGGGGTGAGAAGATTGCGCTCAAGAAGATTAAGTAATCTTTCGATTTAAACAATAAAAGTCCGCCGAGCATCTGTTCAGCGGACTTTTTTATATATTCCCAAAATTGTATAATACTTATTGGTCAATTTCTATTTCGTCTGATCATAAACTTCTACCAGCTTATCACACATTGCCGCCCACGAGAATCGTTTGCGCTCCTGGGCAAAATTATCCTTCAGGCGTTGCAGGGTATCTCCCTCATACAACTGCGCCAAAGCATCCTTTATTGACTCCGCAGTGGGTTCACACACCAGCCCCACACGTCCATCGGGCACAATCTCGGGCAAGCCTCCAACACGCGTCACGATCATCGGCAGCGAGAAGTTGTATGCAATCTGCGTCACGCCACTCTGCGTAGCTGTGCGGTAGGGCAACACCAGCGCATCGGCAGCCGAGAAATAATCTCGCACATCCTCATCGGCAATAAACCTGTCGTGCAGCACCACCTTCTCGCGCAAGCCCAGCTCTTCAATTAATGAGATATATTTCTCACGCGAGGCATAAAACTCGCCGGCAATGAGCAGTTTTCTCCCCTCGGGCATCCACTTCGCCCACGCACGCAGCAGCAAATCCAGACCCTTATAATCGCGTATAAGACCAAAGAAGAGCGTATATCGCTGCTCCACATCAAGACCTATGCGGCGGCACGCCTCATCACGCTCAACGGCCCTGCCGAAGTTCTCAAACATAGGGTGCGGCGAGAACAACGCCGGAGCAGAGGTATAGGCCTTCAGCTCGCCGTGCACCTGCTCGGACATATAGACAAAGCCATCCACAGCACCCAGGTAGTAGTGGTTGCAGGGGCGGTCGATTATGTGATGTTCGTGCGGCTCGACATTATCAATCTGGCAAACAAACTTCGTCACACCATTTGTGCGGGCTATGCGGGCAATCGTTCCAAAGCAAGGCGCCATAAATGGTGTCCAGTACTTCATCACAACCATATCCGGCTGCTCACGTTTAAGGCGCAGACCGAGGCTTACCCAATTCAGCGGATTGACCGTATTCATCACTCGCTCGATATGCAGATCCTCTGGCGCAGGTGTTGTGACATACTGCGTCTTGCCCGGAAAGAGCAACGACGGATACTGCACCATAAAGGTGTAGATACGCACCTCGTGGCCACGGCTCTGCCACTCGCGAGCCATAGTCTCCATAATGGATGCCAATCCCCCACGATAGGGGTGCGCCGGTCCGAGCAGAATGATCTTCATAGCCGCTATTTCTTGATGTTACGCTTATTCAGCTCCGCCTGATATGCACGTGCATTGCGCAGGTGCTCCGAGTAGTTCTTGGCAAAATTATGATAGCCATCGAACGTGGGACGGGCACAGAAGAAGATATAGTCGTGATCCTCGAAGTTCAGCACCGCATCTATAGCCTCAATGCTGGGCATACAGATGGGTGAAGGGGGCAGACCCTTATTAATATATGTATTATAGGGCGAGGGAGTCTTCAGATGGCGGTTCAGAATACGCCTTAGACCAAAGTCCTGCATGGCATACTTAATCGTAGGATCGGCCTGCAGGGGCATACCCGTCTGCAAGCGGTTGATATACACACCCGCCACACGGGGCATCTCATCCACCTTGCGTGTCTCCTCATATACGATCGAAGCCAGGGTCGATACCTCCACACGATTCAGTCCCGAACGCTTGCGCTTCTCGTCACGCGCTCCATCCCAGAATCGCTTGTACTCACTGTACATTCGCTCCACAAACTCACGGGGCTTCACCGTCCAGTAGAATTCGTAGGTATTAGGCAAAAAGATCGAGCACATCGTCAGCGGCGAGTCGAAGCCCAGCTCCTTGGCCAGTGCCTTATCGGTGAGCACCTGAACGATCTCCACCGAGTCGGCCTCGATCTGCGCAGCGAGCTTACCGGCAAGTT
>JAGBYV010000246.1 GCA_017628595.1 Alistipes sp. | reverse complement strand
GTGAAAGGATGCTACGGCATTACAATATGAGTCGAGATTACATAAGGAACTGTGGCGAGCTCTCTGCTTTTCAGCGGGTGGAGCAGTAAGTGGAATGGATCGTTGTGTGATGAATACCATTTTAGATCCTGCTGATCTTGATAAGCTTGGCTGTTCTATGGCGGGACCTGTTGCCGTAGGCGGGATTAATCAAACAGCTAAACGTTTTGGATTCGGTAGCAAGGAGGTTGTGGCTTATATCAGCGCTTGCAAGCGCGGAATCGCGCCGAAACCAGCGAATGAGGCTCAGCAGAAGATTTGGGATAAGGTTCAAAAGGAGAAGAATGAGGCTTTGAAGGAGCCTACTTCCCCTATTAAAATAAAATATAACCCTAAAAAGGGAAGATGAAGTTTATCTATCAATATAGGACCTCTAAGAATGAGTTGCGGGACGGCGTGGTGTCTGCGTCGGACCGCGAGGCGGCGTTTTCGCAATTAAAGCGGGACGGAATAAAGCCGGCTTGGCTCAAAGAGGCACCTGGTTTTTGGAATAAGCTCTTGGGTAAGGGGAAGCGTTGGATTGTAATAATCGCTTTAGCCCTTGTAATACTTTTTTTAATACCTTTCAAAGCTTTAGAGGTTGTGGATGGTGAGATATATGGAAGCAAGTCGTTGAAGATTCAAGATGAGGCGAACTCGGAGATATCGGATCGTTATAGCGATTCGTTAGGGAATGCTATACCATTGGAAAGAAAACAAATTTGGGGTGATGAAGCGATAGTTAGGGAGGGGATTGGTTGCGGATGGAGAAATATTTTTACGGCCGAGGCGGATAGGCTTTTTGCGCGATTCGTTCAGCCTGGGTTTTCGATAGAACGTGTACTCGTTACCCCTGATATTGAAGAGGAGATGATTCGCTTGTCGAAAGAAAGAGTTGCGATAAAACCAGATGATTTTGAGGAACATAAGCAAGTCAAATGTATCGTGGCTGGGATGAGGGTAGAGTTTCAAGAGTATTTGAGAGCAGGGGGAAATGCGAAGAGCTATGTTCAGTGTTTGGTGGATCGTCAAAATTATGAGATGCAGTTATTGAAGCGTGAAAAATCTGCACTTGCAGATTATGCTAAAACGAATACGCAGGACTCAGTTAGATTAAAGTGGAGTGCGACAAATCAGCGACTTCGTAATATGGGGTTGCCTGTGTTAGATTGTCCATAAATATGGTTGGTTTTTATAGTGAAAAAAAGAGAAAAACATGGTTGACATGGTGTAACAAAATTTTGTAAAATAATGACAAACTTGGGAAAGGTGTATTTTGCTTCGCTCCAAGAGGTGCTTGGAGGTATAGTGAAAGAAACTGAAACCCTAACGGAAAGGAAAAATGAAAATGAAAAAATTGATGATTCTTGCAGCTGCACTCACCTGTGGCGCAGTGATGGCTGAAGGTGTATCAAGTGCTAACATCGCTGGCTATGTGACTTACACGACTCAGGCCGATAAGATGGATATCTATGGTGCTCCTTTTGTTAATGTTGGTGGTAATGATATTAGTATTCAGAATGTACAGCTCGGTGCAGGTGCCGATGCTTCTGGTCAGGATATGTTGATGGTGTTTGATCCTAACACATTAACCTACAAGATCTTTTTCTGGATGCCGACTACGTACAGTGCCGATTATATGACTACTTACGGCGCGGGCTGGGCTGATGCTGGCTGGGTACGTCAGGATGCCACAATCAATCCTGGACAGGGTTTCTGGCTTCAGACCAAGGCCGCTGTTACGGTAACGGTTCCTGGCCAGGTTATGGCAGGCGATCAGAATACCACTACCACAGTTGGCGGTAAGATGGATATCTATACAGGTATCTATCCTATGGGCATGAGCATTCAGGATTGCAAGATCACTTCTGGCGCAGATGCTGCTGGCCAGGATATGTTGATGGTATTTGATCCCGCAACAGTTTCCTATACGATTTACTTCTGGATGGGCACGACTTACAGTGCGGACTATTTAACTACGTATAGTGCTGGGTGGGCCGATGCTGGTTGGGTTCGCCAGGACGTGACGTTGAATGTTGGCCAGGGCTTTTGGCTCCAGACAATTGGTGACTGTGAAGTAACATTTACGGCTCCGCAGGGTCTCTAATTTAGTGCGTTGCATGGTGTAACGTGCGAAAACAAACAAAAGGAAAACTAAAATGAAAAAAGTAATGATTATGCTTGCAGCCGTTGCTTGTGCAGCGATGGTTCAGGCGGCTACGGTTAGTTGGACTGTTACCGCTGGCCCGTCCATGGCTGGTCAACATCTCAAAAACTATGCCGGCAGTGTTTATACTGGCAATGTTTACCTCGTTCTTTCATCAGAACAGGCTAACATCGTTGATGCGCTGACGGCTGGAACAGCTTTTTCGTCTGTAGACAGCGCGACAACTGCTGCTCCTGTCACGGGCATGATTGCAACCAGATCCGTAACAAGCGACAGCCTTACCACGGCCAATACAGGTTTCATGGTACTCCTCGTCGACAAGGATGGTGATGGGAATACGGTCTATAAGTTCTCCAACGAGATGGTCGTCGCTCCTTCGGGCGACCCCAAGACCCCGTCTGCAATTTCCTTTGCAGCTAATACTCACTTCTCTGGAGCTTGGAATACCATTGAGGCGGGCACTACTGGCGATGTTCCGGAGCCTACATCTGGTCTCCTCCTTCTCGTAGGTGCTGCTGGCCTCGCGCTTCGCCGCCGCCGCGCCTAAGAGAAATCAAAAAGAGTAAAAAGAAAGGCTCCGCTCTTCGGGGCCTTCTTTTTTTTATCAAGAGGCTTTTGCCTCTTTTTTTTATTTTTCCACAATCAACTGACCACTTTCAAAAGTGGCGCAGTGATGGCTGAAGGTGTATCAAGTGCTAACATCGTTGGCTATGTGACTTACACAACTCAGGCCGACAAGATGGATATCTACGGTGCTCCTTTTGTAAATGTTGGTGGCGAAGATATCAATATCCAGAGCGTACAGCTTGGCGCTGGTGCAGATGCTTCTGGCAAGGATGTTATTATGTTTTTTGATCCAAATACTCAGGCCTATACAATTTATTATTGGATGACAGCTACTTATAGCGCCGACTACCAGACTGTTTATGGTCCTGGTTGGGCTGATGCTGGTTGGGTTCGTCAGGACACCACGATTAACCCTGGTCAAGGGTTTTGGCTTCAGACCAAATCGGCTGTTGCTGTAACTGTTCCAGGCCAGGTCCTTGCAGGTAATCAGAATACAACAACTACTGTTGGCGGCAAGATGGATATCTATACAGGCATTTACCCTGTAGCGATGAATATTCAGGATTGCAAGATTACTTCCGGCGCTGATGCCACTGGTAAGGACGTTATTATGATGTTCGATCCCGCTACAATGGCATACTCGATCTATTATTGGATGGGTACTACCTATAGCGCCGACTACGTAACAACCTATGGCGCGGGTTGGGCAGACGCGGGATGGGTTCGTCAGGATGTTGCTTTGAATGTCGGTCAAGGTTTTTGGCTTCAGACAGTCGGTGATTGCGAAATTGAGTTTACAGCCCCTCAAGGTCTCTAATAATTTAGTGCGTTGCATAGTGTAACGCGCAAAAACAAAACAAAGGAAAAATAAAATGAAGAAAATAATGATTATGCTTGTAGCTGTTGCATGTACGGCGATAGTTCAAGCTGCTTCTATCAGTTGGGCAGTTACGGCAGGTCCCCAGATGGCGGGCGCTCACCTCAAAAACTATGCCGGTGGCGTTTACACGAGCGATGTTTACCTTGTTCTCTCCTCTGAACAGGCTAACATTGTTAAGGCGCTTACGGATGGAACCTCCTTCTCTTCTGTTGACAGTGCGAAGACAGCCGCCCCTGTAACGGGCATGATTGCTACAAGAAGTGTTACCAGTGACAGCCTCACTACCGACTCAACGGGCTTTATGATTCTCCTCGTTGATAAGGATGCTGACGGCAACACGGTTTACAAGTTCTCGAGCGAGATGATGGTTGCACCTTCGGGCGATCCTAAGACGCCCGCACAGATGTCTTTTGCGGCTGCTACAGACTTTGCAGGCTCATGGAATACGGTTGAGTCTGGCACTACCGGAGATGTCCCGGAACCCACATCTGGTCTCCTTCTCCTCGTTGGCGCTGCGGCACTTGCTCTTAAGCGCAAGCAGGCCTAATTAGCAGGATTAAGAGTAAATAGTGAGGCTGCCTTAATCGGCAGCCTTCTTTGTTTTAT
>JAGBYV010000245.1 GCA_017628595.1 Alistipes sp. | reverse complement strand
GTTATGAGGAGTTGGGCCTGTATGGCGGTGTTTTGCTGGTGGATGGTCATGTTGCGGCATTTACCTATGGCTCGGCTCTGGGCGAGGATACCTTCTGCACCCATATCGAGAAGGCTGATGCCACGATGGATGGTATCTTCCCGATGATAAACCGCTGCTTTGCACGCGCTCTTGCAGAGCGAGGTTTTCGTTATGTGAATCGTGAGGAGGATATGGGTCTGGCGGGATTACGCCGCTCGAAACAGTCGTTTTATCCCGTGCGCCTGCAGGAGAAAATCGGCGTAAGAGAACTCACTCAAAGAGAGGTGGAATGCCGCCTATTGTGGATGGAGCTCTTTGGTGATAGCCGCGAGGATGTGGATAGATTTTTTATTGATGTGCATCAGGAGGAGAATCTGCTGACACATAGCGAGCAGGGACGAGTCGTATCGATGCTTAATATTGTGGAGCTGCAAACCGACTATGGCCCTACAGCATATCTCTATGCTATTGCAACAGCGCCTGAGTGGCGAGGTCGAGGTATTGCCGCGGAGTTGATCCGCCAGGCTATAAATATAGCACGAGAGCGAGGCTATCGGGCAGTGATGCTGATCCCCTCAGATGAGTCGCTCGTGGAGTATTATCAGCGATTTGGATTTAGCGAACCACGCTATAAGCTGGATTTCTCAAATGGTTACGATCTGGGAACGGGCGACAGAGAGAAAGATATTGCAATGGTAAACGAGTTATAAAAAAAGCCACTCCTTTATGGAGCGGCTTTTTTCGTATAGAGTTGTTTGACTACATCTTGTAGAACTCCTCCCAACCCTTGCGGGGAGGTGTGTTGGTAAGCATTGCGTCAGCAAAGCGGTTGTTGACAATACGCTTGGTCTCGCGGTCGAAGATAATCTTCTCGTTAAGACGCTGTGCCATAACGCCAAGGCAGAATACCTGACACAAGGGACCGAACACCTCGAACGGTGAGTGAGCCTTCTCCTCGCCCATAACTGCCAGGAGGAAGTTCTCGTAGTGGTTCGATGTGGGTGTGGGAACCTCGGGCAGACGGCTTGCCATCTCGCGTGCCTTCGACTCGGGGATGATGCTTGTAGTAGCACCGTGTGAGCCACGCTTGAAGATAAGATCGTCGGCAGAGTACATAATTGTACCAGGGTTCAACTTAACCGATGATGCTGCAGCGGCCTGACCACCGATTGAGGGAACGTCGTCACCCATCTTTGACTCGCCGTAGCCTGCGGGCACGGGAGGATAGTTGCCGATACCGTCCCACCAGGTGATATCCATTGCGGGCATATCGCCACGACGCGGGAACTTGAAGTTGATGGTCGATGACATGGGGAAGAAGTAGGTATTCCAGCCCTCGAACTTAACGGGTGTGATCTCGTATGGCAGACCCAGGTGCAGGAACTCGTGGATAGTGTCGATAAGGTGTGCACCCCAGTCACCCAGAGCACCCATACCGAAGTCATACCATGAACGCCAGTTGCCGGGGTGATACTTTGAGTTGAACTCGTGGAACTGCTGTGTGGTGTGCCACAAATCCCAATCCATGCCGTCGGGGATAGGCTCTGCCTGCGGGAAGCGGTCGATGTTTACATCGTAACCGTGCCAGCGACGAGAGTTGTTCATATGTGCATCAACGTGTGTGATGTTCTTGATGATTCCAGCCTCGGTCCACGCCTTGAACTGGTAGTAGTTGGCGTCAGAGTGACCCTGGTTACCACCCTGTGTTACAAGGTGGGGGTTACGCTTGGCAGCTGCCATCATAAGCTCGCACTCGTAGAATGTACGACCCATAGGCTTCTCAACGTACACGTGCTTGCCCTGATTGAGAGCCAGCATCACGCATGGGAAGTGCGAGAAGTCGGGAGTCTCAACCACTACGGCCTCGAACTTTGAGCCCATCTCGTCGAACATCTTGCGGAAGTCGGTATAAACCTTTGCCTTGGGATGTGCTGCGATAGACTCCTGTGAGCCCTTTGACTTGAGATCTACGTCACACATAGCCACGATATTGGCCATGCCAGTCTTCTCGAACTCGCGCATCACCTCGCGACCACGGTTAGCCAGACCTACCCATGCGATGTTTACCTTACCCAATTTAGCAAAGCGAGCCTTTTTGTCCTGTGCCTGTTGCTCTGCTGTGGGGGCTGCTGTTGCCAGACCGCCCATCATTACGCCTGCTGCGGCCAATCCTGACTTCTTCAGGAAGTCGCCGCGTGAAATTTTGTCGCTCATAAGTATAGTTTGTTTAGTTGTTTTCGCGTATGTAAAATTGTATACGGATTTAAAGTTAGTAATAATTTTCCGATTCGTATGCTTTTTTGTCTTAAAATCTTATTTTTTAATGTTCCGATACTCTTTTTTGTAGATGTCACCAGCAGAAAAATATCTCAGAAAATTTGTAGTAATAAAAATTATGGTTAACTTTGTTACATGCAGTGATTTGAAAATTGATATTTTGCTGTTGT
>JAGBYV010000244.1 GCA_017628595.1 Alistipes sp. | reverse complement strand
TTTTCTATTCATATTCCATGTCAAGGACCTTCTTCAGCTCCAGCAACATGGGGTTCTTCTCATTCATGTGGCGTATGCGGTCCTCCAGTTTGATGGGACGCGCCGCTCTCACCACCTCATTGACATTTATCTTCAGATCCATAGTTCCGTTGACACCTGCCGTGCGAGCGATGAGCAGCAGTATCTCTGTCTTCGAGCGCATGATTTCCTCGTAGAGCGTTTGCGAGGGTACCTCGACCTCAATAATGTTGCCGCAAACCTTCATCCGCTCAAATGCCACCACAAAACGTGGTCGCTCGTTCAGTATAGCATCCAGTACGGCCTGGCGCTTATCTGTAATTTTCTGCTCACACCCCTCATCAATATCCGTTATGACAGGCTCCTTGACGCTTTGGCTCTCTGCGGGCTGTGCAGCAGATTGCGACAGCGAATTCATCATGCTCGTAATCGACATCCCGGCAATTGACGAGCGGCGCGCTCCTGCTATTGGTCGGGGTGCAGGCTCACTTGCCGTTTCTCTGCTCGACGTGCTCTGCTCAGCCGGTGCTGCCACCTTTGGAGCTACGGGCGCTGGCTGCTCTGCGCTCTGTGGCGCGGGGGCGGGTTGTGCTGGTTGAGACACAATGGCACTACCACCTGCTGTAGTGATGGTCGAGGGGAGGTCGGGAAGAGTATAGTGCTCCTCTAAAGGGGTGTCATCATTTTTTTTTTTGCCGAGACTTGCGATCTTCATAAGTCCCAGTTCAACGAGCAGGCGCTGATTCGACGACTGCTTTATGCGTCCATCCGCATCGGTGAGTATCGATATGGCACCAAAGAGAAACTCCGTAGAGCAACTCTCCGCCTGACGGCGATAGCGCTCCAGAAGGGTGCCCGTAAGTTCAATGAGTGTTATGGCAGGACCCTTGGCCAGCAGCAGGTCGCGCATATGCTGATTCAGACCGGCCATAAATGTCTGTCCCGAGAAGCCCTTGGCGAGCACCTCGTCAAAGCGAATAAGAGCCTGCGTGTAGTCGCCGGCAAGCAACTGCTCGGTCATTGTGAAGTATGTGTCGTAGTCGAGCACGTTAAGAGTCTGTGCCACCTGCTTGTACTGTAGGTCGGCATTGCAGAACGATACGGCCTTGTCGAACATCGACAACGCATCGCGCATACCTCCATCGGCCTTTTGGGCTATAAGGTTGAGCGACTCCTCATCGTAGCGTACACCCTCCTTGTCGGCAATATAGCGCAGGTATGCCACCGAATCCTCAACCCTGATACGGTTGAAGTCGTACACCTGGCATCGCGACAGGATGGTAGGGATGATCTTATGCTTCTCGGTCGTAGCCAGAATAAATACGGCGTGACGCGGGGGCTCCTCCAGTGTCTTGAGGAAGGCGTTGAATGCCTGAGATGAGAGCATGTGCACCTCGTCGATGATGAAGAGCGAATACTTGCCTATCTGCGGCATGATGCGCACCTGCTCAATAAGCGAGCGGATATCGTCCACCGAGTTGTTCGACGCGGCATCCAGCTCGTGGATGTTCATCGAGCGACCCTCGTTGAAAGCACGGCACGACTCACACTCGTTGCACGCCTCGGCACCTATGGGGCTGAGGCAGTTGATGGCCTTGGCAAAGATGCGGGCACACGTAGTCTTGCCCACTCCGCGGGGACCGCAGAAGAGGTAGGCATGTGCCAACTGACCACGCTCGATAGCATTCTTGAGTGTCGAGGTGATACTCTGCTGACCCACTACCGATTGGAATGTGGCAGGGCGGTATTTTCGTGCTGATACAATAAATTCGCTCATAATAGCGCAAAGGTAGTAATTTTTTGCCAACTATGGTTGCTCGCAGGCGATAAATTATGCCTCGACAATGGTAACTTCTATGCCTCGGGCCGAGAGGGCTTCGAGCATGTGACGGGGTATGCCGCTGTCGGTGATGATCTGATCCACGTCGTCGATCGAGCATATGCGGCTGAAACCACGGCGTCCGAACTTCGATGAGTCGCACAGTACGATGACCTTCTCCGTAGCACCTATCATTACGCGGTTCAGGTTGGCCTCCAGTAGGTTAGTGGTCGACAGGTCATGCTCTGGATCGATGCCGTCCACACCGATAAAGAGTTTGCTTCCGGTGTAGTTTTCCAGCTGACGTTCAGCGTCGCAACCAATGGTCGAAAGTGACGATCCTCGCACGATGCCACCGAGCTGTATTACCTCGATATTTCGGTTCTTCGATAGGGTGGTTGCTACGTTCAGCGCCGAGGTGATTACTGTCAGATGCCCATTGTCGTCGGGCTGAATCTCGCGGGCCAGATACTGCACCGTGGTACCCGATGCGATGATGATCGAGTCGTTGGGCTCGATCAGGCGCACGGCGCACTTGGCGATGGCCGTTTTCTCGGCGGGATACTGATGCTCCTTGATGTTGACGTCGCGGTCGTTGATGTAGGGGCTGATCTTAATGGCCTTACCGTGTGCACGATAGAGCACACCCGACTGCTCCAGTATGGTGAGATCCTTACGGATGGTTACCTCCGACACGTTGAGCATAACGCTCAGCTCCGTTACACTCACCTGGCCCTTGGCCTCCACCTCGCGGGCTATGAATTCGTGGCGTTCCGTGATATTCATTTTTCGAAAGTTTTGTTTGGTGTAAAGATAGTAAAAAAACGAAAAAAGTTGTGAATAAAACTAAATAATAGTAACTTTGTTACAATGGTTGAGGGTTGCCTTTGGCTTTGGGCTACCCTCATATAATACTTAAACTCGAAAAAAATGTTTGAATTTTTTGCTCCTCCTGCGCCAAAACCCCGTATGGCGGCAGATAAGATTGACGGCGAGTATCGCCGTATGCGATTGAAGGTCTTTTTAGGTGCATTCTTCGGCTATGCGGCCTACTATCTGGTCCGCAAGAATCTCTCGCTGGCAGCTCCCGGCATGATTGAGGATGGCCTGCTCGATAAGGAGACCGCCGGCTTCGCCATGGCTGGTATCCCTATCGCCTATGCCTTCAGTAAGTTCATCATGGGTAGTTTGTCAGACCACTCTGATGCACGCAAGTTCTTGGTTGTAGGACTCATCATCGCATCTTCGGTGATGGCGGCCGTGGGACTTATTCCCTACTCTGCATCCATCGCCATCAATGGTGGTATCCTGTTTGCCTTCATGCTGGCCGTGGGTTGGCTCTCTGGTATGGGATGGCCTCCGTGTGGCCGTATCATGGCCCACTGGTTCTCGCAGAATGAGCGTAGTTTCAAGATGTCGATATGGAACTGCTCGCACAATGTGGGTGGTGGTACGCTCGGTCTGCTGGTTTCGGCTGGCGTTGTGGTCTTTGCCTCGATGGGCATTACGGAGAGCTGGCGAGCAGCCTTTATCTTCCCCTCGGTGGTGGCTATTCTCTTTGCCGCCTTCTGCTGGTGGACACTGCGCGATACGCCCGAGTCTTGTGGTCTGCCCCCTATTGAGGAGTATCGCAACGACTATACCAGCCGCAAGGCTGCTGCAGGCGAGGAGACAACCATTCCGTTCCGTCGTCTGTTTGTCGATTATGTCTTCAAGAATCATCTGCTGTGGATGATCGCTATAGCCAACGTATTTGTCTATTTCATCCGCTATGGTATCAGCGACTGGTCGCCCACCTATCTGCAGGATATGCAGATCATGTCGGCCTCGGAGAGCCGCGTGGCATTCTCACTGTTCGAGTATGCGGGTATCCCCGGTACGATTATCTGCGGATGGCTTTCGTCGCGATTCTTCCAGGGACGTTGCGCACCCGTGAATGTGATTTATATGCTGATGGTATTTGTCGGCGTGTTGTGCTACTGGCAGGCTGATGCCGTTGCCTCGGTATTCGGTGGCGCACAGGCTCTGCCTATGGTGATTTACTTCTCGCTGGGTCTTACGGGCTTTGCCGTATATGGTCCCATTGCTCTTATCGGTATTCAGGCCCTGAGCTTCGTGCCGAAGAATGCCGCAGGTACTGCAGCCGGCTTTGTAGGTCTGTTCGGTTATCTGCTCGGTGATGCGCTCCTCTCGAAAATTATTGTCGGCCAGGTGGCTGGCTCCAATCTGGGATGGGGCGTTACGTTCTGGATGTTCATCATTGCTTGTGTCGTAGCCACGTTGATCTGTGCCGTAACATGGCGCAAGGAGGCTCTTTTGATGAAACAGCGCGCACAGCAGTAGTTGCCTAATATAATGATTTATGCCACAATGGGACAAAATGTCTTGTTGTGGCATTTTTTTCTGCCATTATCTGCCACTTCTTCAAAGGAATGTCCGATTTAGGCTCTTGGCAAAGGTTTTGCGTTGGATTGATGTGAAGTTGAAAGCAAACAAATAAAAACTATATACGATGAACATCAATTCACTTACAATCAAAGCGCAGGAGGCGTTGCAGGCTGCATTCACTCTTGCGCGCGAAGCAGGACAGCAGGCCGTGGAGCCTCAGCACCTGCTCCTGGCGCTTACGCGCGAGGATGACTCCCTGTCGGCATTTCTGCTCGGACGCGTAGGAGTCAATGTGGCTATGCTCCGTGAGGAGGTGCGCCGCGCCGTGGAGTCGTTGCCAAAGGTTTCGGGCGGTAATGGTGAGCAGTATTTCTCATCAGATACGTCGAAGGTTATCCAGCGCGGAGTCGATTTTACGCGTACGTTTAATGATAGGTATGCTTCGGTAGAGCATCTGTTGCTGGGTCTTGTGGCCGAGCGTGGAGCTGCTGCCGATATGCTTAGGCGTGCGGGCGCCTCGGAGAAGGAACTGGTGGCTGCCATCCGCGAATTCCGCAAGGGTGCTACGGTTGATTCGCAGACCTCACAGCAGGAGTTCAATGCGCTGGGCAAGTATGCCATCAACCTCAATGAGATGGCTCGCAGCGGCAAGCTCGATCCTGTGATTGGTCGCGACGAGGAGATACGCCGCGTGTTGCAGATTCTCTCGCGTCGCACCAAAAATAACCCTATCCTCGTAGGCGAGGCAGGTGTTGGTAAGACCGCCATTGCCGAGGGTATTGCCCACCGTGTGGTGAATGGCGATGTACCCGAAAATCTTAAGTCGAAGCAGATTTTCTCGCTTGATATGGGTGCGCTGGTGGCTGGAGCTAAGTATCAGGGCGAGTTCGAGGAGCGCCTCAAGGGTGTTGTGCAGGAGGTTATCGCCAGCGATGGCGAGATTCTGCTCTTCATCGATGAGATCCACACGCTGGTCGGTGCGGGTAAGTCGAGCGGAGCGATGGATGCGGCCAATATCCTCAAGCCAGCCCTTGCGCGCGGTGAGCTGCGCACGATTGGCGCTACGACACTCGACGAGTTCCAGAAGTATTTCGAGCAGGATAAAGCTTTGGAGCGCCG
>JAGBYV010000243.1 GCA_017628595.1 Alistipes sp. | reverse complement strand
GCAAGCAGCTCTCAGGTAAGACTGCGAGCGCAGGCCTTGGCGTAAGTGCCTACGAGCACGTTGTAACGGCTTCTGCAGCATTGAAGGATGTGGAGACTATGTTCCAGCTTCTCTACCTGCAGTTCACCGCTCCTCGCTTCTCTGAGGATGACTTCACCACATTGATGAACCGCTACAACTCGATGCTGGCTAACCAGACCTCAAATCCCGACTTCATCTTCTCGCAGAATGTGCAGAAGACGCTCTATAGCGACAACTATCGTCGTCAGCAGCTCACTCCCGAGCTCCTGCAGACAATCAAGCTCGAGCAGATGCCCGCTATCCACAAGCGTCTGTACTCTAACGCTGCCGACTTCCGCTTTACCTTCATCGGTAATATGAGCGAGGAGCAGCTCAAGCCTTTTGTTGAGAAGTATATCGGCTCATTGCCCACCGCATCGCAGCCCACAAACGTATATACCGACGACAATGTGGATTACGCCAAGGGTGGTGTTGTGAACGACTTCCGCACCAAGATGGAGCAGCCCAAGGTATCGGTATTCTTCGCTTATACGGGCGATATGGCCGCAACGATGAAGAATAAGCTGGTTGCAACATATCTCACTACGGCTCTCGATAACCGCTACCTGAAGTCAATCCGCGAGGAGAAGGGTGGTACATATGGTGTAGGTGTCAGCGCAGCGCTTCTTCCCCGCACCAAGGAGTATGCTTTGCAGGTTCAGTTCGACACCAACGAGCAGATGGCCGATGAGTTGATGGCTATCGTTGTTGCCGAGCTCGAGAAGATTGCCAAGGAGGGTCCCCTGAAGGAGGATATGGATAAGACTCGCGAGTACGAGAACAAGAACTACACGAAGTCTATCGAGCAGAACTCATGGTGGTCAAATGCTATCCTCTACAAGTATAGATATGGTATCGACTACGTCAAGGAGTATCTCGACGCAGTGAACAGCGTGACAGCTGCCGACGTACAGGCTCTGGCACAGCAGATCCTTAAGGATGGTAACCTTGTAAAGGTTGTTATGCGTCCCGAGAAATAGTAAGAACGTATCTAAAAGGTGATTTTGGCGTTATGCTTGTGTGAGAAATGCTCATTTACCCTGTGTAAACTGCGCTTTCTCACACTTCACAAGCCTAAAAATCCCACTTTTATATCCGTTCTATATATAAGAAATAAAGGAGTCCAATCGGACTCCTTTATTGTTTTTGGTATGAAGCGTAAGAATTAACCTATCTTGTAATAAGCGAATCCGGCCTCCTCTACCTCCTCGCGATCGTAGATGTTACGACCGTCGAAGATCACCCTCTCGCGCATGATACGTGCAAGAGTTGCGAAGCTCGGCAGACGGAACTCCTTCCACTCGGTGACCATCATCAGCGCATCGGCATCGATCGTAGCCTCGTACATATCCTTGCAGTAGGTGAGTCGCTCGGCGAAGCGACGACGACACTCCTCCATCGCTATCGGGTCGTATACCCTCACCTGGCATCCTGCATCGAGCAGACGCTCAATGAGTCGCATGGCGGGTGCTTCGCGCACATCGTCGGTCTCGGGCTTGAAGGCCAGACCCCAGATGGCTATGCGGCGCCCCTCGAGTGAGCCTTCGTAGTGGCGTGACAGTTTTTCGAACAGTACCTCCTTCTGCATCTCGTTCACCTGCTCCACAGCCTCCAGCACACGCATCGTGTAGCCGTGCTGCTCGGCGGTGCGGATCAGCGCCCGCACATCCTTCGGAAAGCATGAACCTCCGTAGCCACAACCCGGGTAGAGGAATTTTTTGCCTATGCGCGAGTCGGCACCTATGCCCTTGCGAACCATATTTACATCTGCACCAACCCTCTCGCAGAGGTTTGCCACATCGTTCATGAACGATATGCGTGTGGCGAGCATGGCATTGGCTGCATACTTGGTCATCTCGGCCGAGGGGATATCCATAAATAAGACGCGGAAGTTATTTATCAGGAAGGGACGGTAGAGTTTGGTGAGCAGCTTCTTTGCGCGCTCGCTCTCAACGCCCACAACCACACGGTCGGGCGACATGAAATCCTTGATGGCGGCGCCCTCCTTCAGAAATTCGGGATTCGATGCCACCTCAAAGTCTATATCCTCGCCTCTTAGTTTAAGCTCCTGCTCCACGATGGCCTTCACCTGGGCGGCAGTGCCTACGGGAGTGGTGGACTTTATCACCAGCAGCGTATATCTCTTTATCGTGCGGCCAAACTCCTGGGCTACGGCCAGCACCTGCCTCAGATCGGCCGAACCATCCTCGTCGGGAGGTGTGCCTACGGCAGCAAACACAACGTCAACATCGTCGATGCAGGCGGCAAGTGATGTGCAGAAGTGCAGTCGCTCGGCAGCCATATTGCGTGCAACCATGGGCTGCAATTCGGGCTCATAGATGGGAATCTCGCCCCTTTGCAGACGCTCTATCTTTGCGTGGTCGATGTCCACACACGTAACATCAACGCCCATCTCGGCGAAGCAGGCTCCTGAAACAAGCCCAACGTAACCCGTACCTACAATTGCTATCTTCACGTTACTGAAATTTCTCAGCTTTTGGCTGTAATATGCACAAAGATAAGATTTTTTTACGCGACAGAGCAAATATTTTGCTCTTTTTCGCGGTGATAGCCGTGGTCGTGGAGAAAATAGGGGAGTTTGCCTTCCGCTTTTTTGTGCACACTTTTTGCTGTGGGTAGCATAAACGACTAAAATGACGATTTATGAAACAGTTTATTCTATCCTTCTCTTTGCTTCTACTCGGCGTGGGAGCGGTCCTGGCAGGACCCGATCGTGCAATAACGCGTGAGCAGCTGCCTGCCACAGCGCAACAGTTCCTGCAAGAATATTTTCCTAAAGCCGAGGTTACGGCAGCGCACGAGGATGGCCATATCGTGCAACGTGAGTACGATGTGATGCTCGATGATGGTACCCACATCCAATTTGCCGCCGATGGCCGATGGCTGGAGGTTGAGAGCCGCGGCGCTCTGCCCCGAGGCATTGTGCCGCCGAGTATTGTAACCTATACAGCCAAACACTACCCCTCGCTTACGATCACCCGCATCGAGCGCTCGCGTCGCGAGTGGGAGGTCGGTCTGTCGAATGGTGTAGAGATTAAATTCAACCGCCGCTTCAGCGTAATATCCATTGATGATTAATATATTGTGCTATGAAAAAGATTCTCTTTGCAATGTGTGCTCTTCTGGCGCTTGTTGCCTGTAACGATGCCGATCCTATTCCGATCTCTGCCGCTGTGCAGAACTCCTTCCAGGCCCGCTTCCCTGAGGCGCAGAGCGTCAGGTGGGGTAGCAGTGGCGACTATATTGTAGCCGACTTCTATATTGACGCAGGGGGTGTGCCTGAGCAGTGTCAGGCGTGGTTTACGCACGTGGGCGAGTGGTATATGACCCTGCGCGAGAAGCCCTATTCTGCTCTGCCGCAGGCCGTTCAGGTGGCCTATGAGTCGGGTGAGTATGCTACGTGGATTGTAGATGATGTGATTCAAGTCGAACGCATTGATGCTACGCAGTATCTTATCGTTGCCGATGGCTTCTATCTGGGAGTGGAGAGTGAAGCATATCTCTTCTACCTGCCTTCGGGCGTGCTGGCTCAGGGTGTGGTTGACCCCGATTTGCCATTCTGGGCATATTAAAAAAGAGAGGCTACCCTCTGAGGTAGCCTCCTTTATTTCATTGCTTCTCGCTCGTAGTCGTCGAACATTGACCCCTCGGTGCGGTTGATTATTCTTACGCCCTGCTCCTCGGCCCAGTCGCTGAGCACCTCGTGACCACGGAATAGTTCGGCTGTCTCGGCCAGATAGCTATACATCGTGTAGGGTCGTGGCGGATTGGTCGCATTGACGTATATGGGCTCGGCTGCGGCCTGCTCGGTGTCGTAGTAGTGGCTCTTGATGCGGCAGAGGCGATTCTTCCCATCAACCATCAGCCCCTCGAGCAGTGTGTGATCCACGCCATATAACTCGATTGTCTTGTAGCCGAGCAGTATGCCTATAAACTCGCCATTCTGCACCACGGTGCCGAAGTTGCCTGATCCCAGACCGTGGCGATAGCACCAGAACTCCACCTTCCGAAAACCGTGGAATACGGTCGAGTGGAAACGCACGATGCGTATGTTGGGGTTGTGGCCGATGGCCGATGCGTAGTCGAAATGTTCGGGATTGTAATACTGCACATAAAGTGTCATTGGCCAGGTAACTCGCTCGGCGAGAGCCTTGTACAATGCGTCGATACGCTCTGAGTGACCAGCCGCGCGAAAGAACATAGGGTCGGATATGACGTAGTACGCAGGCTTGATTACGGAAAACTCGTCGCTCAGGGCAAAGAAATTCACTGCCAGCATATCGGCCTTCTCCCACTCTTTTTGGGCAATGAGCTTGGGCATCTGCTCCTTGAGCGAGGGACCATTGCCAAGGATCGCCAAGCGGCGTGAGGGATTCATTGCGGGAGCACCGGCACGCTTGACATGGTTCACGAAATCCTCCTTCGCAGCCATTGTGGCGAAGAAAAGAAGGGTGTCGAAGGTGTTTTGCAGTGCGGCAATTATTTTTTCACTCAGACGCATGGCGGTCAATTTTACTCTATTGCAAAATTAGCGATAGTTTATTAAATTTGCAATACTATGAATCCCGCATCCGACATATCGGTTATCATACCTCTCTACAACAAGGCTGCATCAATCCAGCGCACTCTGCGCTCGGTGATGAGTCAGCGCGTGCAGCCGCGCGAGATAATTGTTGTGGATGATGGCTCTACGGATGACTCGGCTCAGTTAGTACAGAGTCTTAATTCTCCGTTGGTTCGCCTTCTGCGTCAGCAGAATCGGGGCGTGAGCGCAGCGCGCAACCGCGCCATGGCAGAGGCTACGGGGCGCTGGGTGGCACTGCTCGATGGTGATGATGTGTGGGAGGAGGATTATCTTCAGCGAGTGGAGAGTCTCATTTCGGCATATCCCGACTGCGGAGCCTACGGTATGGGTTTCTGGGTTGAGACCGATGGCCGTCGCACTTTGGGTAGCTTTCCACGGCAGGAGGGAGTGGTCGATTTCTTCTCTCTCTCGATGACTTGCTATGTGCTGATCCCATCAGCCACCACGCTCAACCGCGAGCTGGCACTCTCGCTGGGTGGTTTTCCCGAGGGTATGCGTATGGGCGAGGATCAATATCTGTGGACCAGGATAGCGCGCTCGGCAAAGGTGGCCTTTTCGCCTCATGCTGCCGTCATCTATTCGCGCACGGCGGAGAACCGTTCGGCGGCGATCTATCGTGCCGAGCAGACTCGCTTTTCCTTTGAGGATCTGTATGATGTGTCGGCTGATGATATGAGCAACGAATATGTTGCTCGCGTAGCTTTAGGTAAGGCTTTGGTTGAGTGCGTGCGGGGTGGAAGCGATGCGGCCAGACGGGCTCTGCGCTTCTTCTCATATAACAGCCTGTCGAAACGTATCGAGCGAAAAATTCGCTTGTTCAATGCCCTGCCTGCGGGTATGCGAGGCTGGGTGTATAATCTCTATAATTGGCTTGCGTGGGTGATTGCCCGTAAGGGAATGTAGATTAGTCGCGGCCGCGCAGTGCTCCCAGAAGGTATAGTGCGGCTATGAATCCCACGATAATAAGACTCAGTTTTGCATTGCGGATTGTGGCCAGCAGGAAGACATAGATGATCATCCCGCCCACAAGCAGTGTCGAAAAGGAAAAACCCTCCCAGCGACGATACTTGCGCGGATTAGTGTCAATGCCTCTCTCCGATATGGTAATCTCCACCATGCCCCGTTCGCGGCGGCGCTCACCCAGAAAGTGCATTGCAGCCAGATAGTGGAGTCTCTCGGGACAATCAGAGTCATAGAGTGTATGCGTGCCCATGGCACGTCCCTCCTGCCAGTAGCCGGCCTGCATTACCCAGCGGTCGCGTTTATCTGTTGTGCGGGTGAAGATGCCGTAGCCGTGGCGCAGACCATCCTCATCCATCTGACCTATGTAGTAGCCATCCGTCTCCTCCTTATATTGTAGCGAGGAGCGGTGTGCAGCCACCTCGTCGATATTATCGATGAGAATACGCTTTACTTCAGGATGCAGGTCGCGTCCCCACGTACGCAGTTTGCGTACCACCAGCTGGCGGTACCACTCAATCTCCTCTATGGCCTGTGTGCGATCCATTATTTAACCTCCTCAAATGCCTGATCTGGACGATCGGTGTAGCGATACATGCGTATTGTGCTGCCCTGTCCCTGCTCCGAATTATAGTTGTGCGAGAAATAGTAGTAACCTCCGCCCAGTGCTGCCATGCCCGTAGAACCTACGCCCCACATCCAGCCGCGGATGCCACTCTTTCCATCCTTTAATCCTGCCTGCTTGAGAGGCACGACAAGGCCCTTCTTAATGTAAGGAATACCCTGCAGAGTCTGCTTTGTGGGGCGAGCCTTGGCGTCGGCTGCAAAGAGGGTGTAGTTGGGGTAGTGCTCCTTCACGCCCTTGTACACGGCCATCAGCCACGCCTGGGTGAAGGGGTCGTATTCGAGGTTCTGCACTCCATAGGTGGTGTTGCCCGTAAAGACAAAGTATTCTTCAGCGGGTTTTCGGGGACCCATCTGGTGCATATTATCCTGCGAGAGGCTGCGCTCATACTTCGCCCACTTCTCGGTGTCGTACTGCAACAGCACCTGGTAGTCGTTATCGGAGCGATCCTTCTCGCTGTATATTCCGTAGGCAACGGTCAGATACTCCTTGCCCGATGTGGTGCCAAACTTAGGGCCGAAGGCTACGCCATCAATGCCGCTGCAACCCAGTCGGTGGGCTTTTTTGCCCTCGGGGGTAACTACTTCGGCGAGATAATCCTCCAGCACCGTAGGCAGATAGACCGTAGTCATGATACCATCCTTCTCGGCACTCATACCCACGCGGTCGATGCGGTCAACGTCGAAGATGGCGATATAGAATGCGTTGTCGAGCGTGCGTGTGCTCTTCTCCATATTCAGGATGCCTCGTCCGATGGCGTCGTTCTTATACTCCAGCGATCCATATACGCGGCCGTCGGCCTCGCTGAGATCCAGATCACCCAGATGACCGAGCAGTCCCGTTACCGTGCCAACGATGCGACCCTGAAGATCGGTCTTGATGAGCATGGTAGTGTATGAGTAGTAGATATATCCCTTTTTTTGATCGACGGCTATGCCCTGTATGTGTCCCGCCTTGAAGGGACCCGAGGCTATCTCGGCCTGCAGTGCAGCGGGGCGCTGTGCCGATGCGGGCAGCAGAAAAAATATGGCGGCCAGCAGCGTGGCTACGGAAAAGAGTTGTTTCATGGTGTTGTAGTTTTCTGTTGCTACGAAGATACAAAAAAATCCTTACATATGGTCGCCGGCACAAAAAAAGAGGCTGCCAGCGTGAGTTGGACAGCCTCTGTGTTAGTTGCTACTTTGTTTGTGCTTACTGTGCGGCGGGAGTGGTGATACCCAACTTTGCCTTCACATCTGAAGCAATATCCTTAACCTGTGCAGTGTCAACATAGATCAATGCGTTGCCGGGAAGGATTACAGTGTAACCACCAGCCTTTGCTACCTCGTCGATGGTAGCCTTAACCTTCTCGTAGATGGGAGCCAAAAGCTCGTTCTCCTTCTTCTGCAGATCCTGCTGTGCTACCTGCTGGAACTCCTGAATACGAGTGTTGAGGTCGGTGAGCTCCTTCTCCTTGAGCTGACGTACGGCATCAGTCATAGTCTCTGTAGCATTCTGGTACTCCTGCAACTTATTGTTGAACTCAACCTGAATGGTCTCCATCTGTGCCTGCAAATCCTTTGCATAAGCCTCGAGCTGCGTGTAAGCATCCTGAGTCTCCTTCATGTTGGTTATGATCTCATCGGTATTAACATAGCCGATCTTCTGAGCGAAAAGTGATGTAGAGAACATCACGCATACTACCGCGAGGGTTAGCTTCAATACTTTTTTCATAATCTTTTATTGTGTGTAATTACTTTAAGTGTCCTATTTAAGTGTGGCGATAATCTCGTCAGTTTGGTCGGCGCGCTCCGAGTAGTAGAGCATTGTCGCATTCTGTGAGATGTCGATGATCATATCGTAGCCTTTCTGCTTGGCATACTTCTCGATGGCGGCGAAGACCTCCTTCTGGATGGGCTGGATCAGCTCCAGACGCTTCTGCATGAGTGTGCCCTCAGTACCGAAGATCGATTCCTGAAATTCGGTTGCCTCCTGCTCCATCTTCAGGATATTCTCCTCGTTGGCTGCCTGCGATGCTGCCGAGAGCTGCGAGCGACGTGACCTGTAGGCGTTATACACCTTCTCCACCTCCTCGAACTTGGCATCCACCTGCTTCTGATACTCATTGGCCATGGCATCGAGCTGCTCTATGGCTGCATTATATTTGGCAATCGACTTGAATATTTTCTCGCTATTTACTACGGCGTAGTTCTGTGCCGATACTGCAGCTGCAAAGCCCAGGATCGCTGTCAAGGTTAAAATAAATCGTTTCATAATCGCAAATTTTAATCTCCTTTATACAAATATACGAATTATTTTCAAATTTATTGCCAAATCGGATTAGAATGATTGACCCATTCGGAAGTGGAACTGGCTACCGCTACGCTCCGTACCACCCATTGGCGCATCGAATCCCCATCCCCAGTCGATACCGAGCAGACCGACGATAGGCAGGTAGATACGTACACCCACACCGGCTGAACGCTTGATGCGGAAGGGTGAGAACTCTCTCCAAGAGTTGAAACCGCTACCACCCTCCAGGAAGCCGAGGACGTAGATCTGCGACTGCTGCTGCAGGATCACGGGGTAACGCAACTCCACTGTATATTTATTATAGGCGAGTGAGTAGTTGCTGCCGATGGGATCAAGCTCACCATCGTCGTAACCACGCAGACCGATAATGTCGACACCATACATCGTGTAGCCACTCATACCGTCACCACCGACCTCGAAACGCTCGAAGGGCGAGATCTTGTTCTTGTCGTAGTGACCCAGGAATCCCATCTCGGCGGCAGCCATCAGCACGAGGTTGCCGTTCGATGTAAGGGGCTGATACCAGCGGCCACGCAACTGCCAGCGGTGATACTCGATAAAGCGATAACGGTCCTGCTGTGACATATTGGGGTCGCTGTAATCCTTCTTGTCCCAGAGTGAGTAGGGAGGTGTAACGGCAACCGTAGCCGAGAACTCCGAACCCGTACGGGGGTAGATGGGCTGATCCACGGTCGAACGGCCGAATGCAATCTTAAGCGAAACGTCGTTTGCCACACCGTTGTTCATGATGAAGTAGCTCCAGTTCTTCAATGCATAGCGAGTGTACTGCAACTGCGCATAGAGCGTAAAGTTGGGATCGGGCCAACGCAGACGCTTACCCAGACCGAGGGCGGCACCGAACGAACGGAAGTGCATGGTCGATGTCTGCCAGATGTAGTATGCGTTGTTCTGCTCCGACCAGTGTACCGATACTGAGAGCGAGTTGGGCTTGCGGCCACCCACCCAGGGATCGGTGAAGCTACCCGAGATAGCCTTATAGAATGTACCGTTGGTCTGACCCGAGATTGAGAGCTTCTGGTTCTGACCCTGCGGGTAGGGACGCCATGAGCCCTTATTGAAGAAGTTGCGGGTAGAGAGGTTGTTCAGGGTGATACCAACAGAACCTACGAATGATCCTGCACCCCAACCACCGGCAAGGTTAAACTGGTCGCTGGCCTGCTCCACCAGAGGGAAGTCGATATTAACCAGCTCATCGGTGATGGGCTGCACGTCGGGCTGCAACTGCTCGGGGTCGAAGTGGCCCATGCTTGTGATCTGTCGCAGTGAGTACATAAGCATTGAGCGGTCGTAGAGCATACCGGGGTAGATGGTCAACTCACGACGGATAGCCTCGTCATTTACACGGGTGTTACCTGTGATACCTACGTTATTGATTGTAAACTGTTTACCCTCGAACACCTTGATCTCCATATCGATCGTATCCTCGGCCACAACGTGCTCGGCGGGCTCAATCTGCGACATCAGGTAACCGTTGTTCTGATACATGCTCGCTACCGATACACCCTCGGGGTCAACCTCGCGGCCTACACCCAGACGCTTGTGCATCGACTTCTTGTCGTACATATCGCCCTTCTTGACGCCGAACAACTGCTGCAACTGCTCGGTGGGGTATGCCGAGTTACCCACCCACTTAACGTCGCGGATGTAGAACTTGTTACCCTCCGAGAGGTTGATGTGGATACCGATGTTCTCTTCGTCAATGGTATAGATAGAGTCGCTCAGGATAGTAGCGTTACGGTAACCGTTCGAGTTATAGAAGTCAATCAACAGATTCTTATCCTCCTTGTAGTCCTCCATCTTGAGCTTGCGGTTCAGGAAGAAGAGAACCGACTTCTGGTGAGTCTTCTTGAATGTACGGCGCAGACGCTTTGCCTCGAAGCCATCGTTACCCGAGAAGGTGATCTCCTGCACACGCACCTTGGGGTTGCGCTTAACCTCAAATGTCACATTTACAGCGTTGTCGATAGCCGTATCGTTCTCGATGCGGGTGTTTACCTCCACGTTGCGGTAACCCTTTTCTGAGTACTCCTTCTTGAGCAGACGCTCCGAACGGTCGATGACGTAGTCCGAGAGCTCTGAGTTACGGCGCAGAGCCAGTTTCTCGAGCAGGTCGTTACGCTTCGAGCTACCGATACCCTCACCCACGATATTCCAGTTAAATACACGGGGACGCTCGCGCAGGATAAGCTCCAGATCAACGCTGTCGCCATCGATTGTGGCACCAACCTTCACGTCCGAGAAGTAACGCTGACCCCACAGACGGGTGATTGAGTTACCCACGAACGAACTGGGCAGATATATCGAGTCACCGGGGATAAGACCCGATGTGGCGCGAACAAGATTCTCGTTCAGATTCTTGACACCGCTCACGTTCACCTTGCGGATGTAGTATCGCTTGGGTGTCTCACGAGCCGAGAGCATGGGGGCATCCTCGTTAAACTCTATCTTTATACTGTCCTTTCGCTCCTGCTCCTGTGCTACGGAGTACTTTGCGCCCAGTAGCAGCAGAGCGGTGATAGTGACAAATAGTTTACTTGCGTATTTCATTATATCTCTTTCAAACAATTACTTGACTAATCCGTAACGACGGTCACGCTCGTTGTAGGCCTTGATAGCCTCCTCCAGAGCCTCGGCACCGAAGTCGGGCCACAGCACGTCGGTAAAGTAGAACTCCGAGTATGAGGCCTGCCACATCATGAAGTTGCTCAGACGGCACTCCCCGCTGGTACGGATGATCAGATCGGGATCGGGCATCGATGCGGTGTAGAGCGACTGCGATATGGCCTGCTCGTCGATCTGCTCGGCCTGCAACTCACCCGCTGCCACTCGCTGCGCCAGTTGCTGTACGGCATGAGTGATCTCGCTGCGCGATGAGTAGTTAAGCGCCAGAGCCAGCGTCATACGCTCACCCTGGGCAGTCTTGCCTGTGATGCGATCCAGCGCATCGTTCACCTTCTGCGAGAAACGCGAACGGTCGCCGATGATCTCTACACGTACACCCTCCTGGCACAATTCGGGCGTATTCATCTCTACGCCTGTGCACACCAGCTCCATCAGGGCATCCACCTCGGCCTGGGGGCGTCCCCAGTTTTCGGTCGAGAAGGCATATACGGTAAGGTACTTCACTCCTCTCTCTGCTGCTGCCTTTACGGTGGCACGCAGTGCCATCATACCTGCAAAATGGCCCTCGCTGCGATCCTTACCTCGCTGCTTGGCCCATCGTCCGTTACCATCCATGATGATGGCAATATGTTGTGGTATCTTCATCTCTTGGTTCATATAACTCGCAAAGTTAGATAAATTTACTCGGAAATTAAAGGATTTTCGCGTTTTTATCTATAAAACAGCCTTAATCGCACCATAAATATGGTGTCTGGAGGTTGTTTTGCCTGTTTTTTCTGAAGAAATAGGGGTTAGTTGCGGATGTCCACATCCCACATCATCTTACAATGTAACGTTTCGTAAAATGATATATTGTGCGCCACCACCAATAAAATCTGCTCCTTGGCCCGACGTACGCGAATGCGGGTGCCGTCGCCGATGCGGAACGAGCGGTTGTCAACCGAGAGTTTTGCCTCGCCATAACGGGTGTGAATCGTGAGCTCGATCTCTGCCGAGTCGGGCACTACGACGGGTCTTACACCGAAGTTGTGCGGAGCCAGCGGAGTGAGCAGGAAACAACCGCAGTCGGGGGCTACGATGGGGCCTCCGGCGCTGAGCGAATAGGCGGTAGAACCTGTTGGGGTAGAGACGATTACTCCGTCGCCATTGTACTGCGCCACAAGCTGTGAATTGACCTTTGCCTCGACCTTTACCATTGTGGCCTCGGCACGCTGAACGGCTATCTCGTTCAGAGCCGTCATTAAGCCTTCTGCCTCCTCGATGCCACTTATCTCGAGCATCGTGCGGGGCTGTATGTTGAGTCGGTGGTTGGCTATATCCTCGAAGAGCGACTCTACGCCGTCGCGGGTAGCTGAAGAGAGGAATCCCAGGTGGCCGAAGTTGATGGCTGCAACGGGTATGGAGCGGTCGCTCAGGCGGTGTATTCCCTCGAGCAGGGTTCCGTCACCTCCGCAGCAGAGCATAAGCGTGGCATCGGGCTGCTCGCCAGTGGTCGTGGTGTATATTTTTGCGGGATCCACACTCTGGCCGGTGATCTGCTCCACGACCTGGGCAAACTCCTGATTTATTGCATAGTCGAAGCCATAATGACCGATAAGTCGCATCAGTCGTTGCACGTCTGCGGCGGCTTCGGCAATTTGTGGGCGGGAAAAAAGTACAATTTTCATCTTATCCTCGAAAAAAATAAGTAACTTTACGCAGCAAAGATAACGATTTTATGACAAAACTCAGTGTTAATGTAAATAAGATTGCCGTATTGCGTAATTCGCGCGGTGGCAATGTGCCCAATGTTTTGCAGACTTCGCTCGATATCGAGCGTTTTGGCTCGGAGGGAATCACCGTTCATCCGCGTCCCGATGCGCGCCACATCCGCTATGACGACGTGCGCGAACTGAAGGCGGCAATCTCGACAGAACTAAATATCGAGGGTAATCCCATTCCCTCGTTCATCGACCTTGTTATGGAGGTGCGTCCCGCGCAGGTGACGCTCGTGCCCGATGCCGAGGATGCCATCACCTCCAATGCTGGCTGGGACACCATCCGTCACCGCGAGTACCTCAAGGATATCTGCTCACGCTTTAACGATGCTGGCATTCGCACCTCGATCTTCGTTGATCCTCAGGTGGAGATGGTCGAGGCTGCTGTGGAGTGCGAAGCACAGCGCGTGGAGCTCTATACGGAGGCTTATGCCGCTGGCTATTTGGCTGTTCGTGAGGCGGCTATCGCCCCTTACGTTGAGGCTGCCGAGGCTGCGCGCCGCGTCGGTCTGGGACTCAATGCCGGCCACGATCTGAGCCTTGAGAATCTGACCTATTTTGCCGAGCGCATCCCCTGGTGCGACGAGGTGTC